>JALZAH010000087.1 GCA_030948425.1 Actinomycetota bacterium | reverse complement strand
GGTGCCGGTCTTCGTCGAACAGCTGCGGCCGAGGACCGCAGCGAGGGTGATCGGGCCATATCGGCCATCCTCACCACCATCGTCGTCGCCCTGGCGGCGATCACCGCGGTGGTCGTGGTGGCCGCCCCCCTGATCATCCGTTTCTACCTGTCCCTGAAGGGGCACTCGGTGGGGGCCACCGACGAACGGGCGGTCGGGACGTCGCTGTTGCACCTCTTCGCCCCGCAGGTCTTCTTCCTGGGGGCGATCGTGGTCAGCACGGCGTTGCTGAACGCCCGCCGCCAGTTCGCCACCGCCGCCTTCTCCCCGGTGATCAACAACGTGATCGCCATCGTGGCCATCGGAGTGACCGATGTGGTCGCCCACAGCACCGACGTCAGCGTGTTCCGCGGCGACCATCAGGCCATCGTCGTGCTGGGCATCGGCACGACCCTCGGCTACGTGGTGCAACTCGTCGTCCAGGTGCCGGCCATGATCCGCTCGGGTGTGCGCATCCGCCCGGTCTGGGACCTGCGCCACCCGGCAGTGCGTCAGGTCGTCGGGCTCTCGGGCTGGCTGCTCGGTGTCGTCGTGGCCAACCAGGTGTCGCTCAACGTCATCCTCGTCTTCGCCGGCAAGCACACCGGCGACGCCACCGCCTACCAGAACGCCTACCAGTTCTTCCAGCTGCCCTACGCCCTCTTCACCGTCTCCGTGGCCTCCGCACTGACCCCGGACCTAGCGGAGCGGTGGAGCCGGAGAGACCGGCTGGGCTTCGCCAAACGGATGATCGGCGGCCTGCGGATCACCCTGGCGTTCCTGCTGCCGGCGGCCGTCGGTTATGCCTTGCTCGCCCAACCGTTGATCGACCTCGCTGTCCAGCACGGTCAGGTTCATGCCGCAGGGGCCAAGGTGCTGGGCGCCACGCTCGTCGGCTTCGTGGTCGGGCTCCCCGGCTTCAGTGCCTTCGTGCTGCTCATGCGCGGTTACCAGGCCATGCAGGACACCAGGACCATGTTCAAGATGTACGCCCTGGAGAACCTGCTCAGCTTGGTGGCGACCTACCCCGCCTACCGCCTGTGGGGGGTCCAGGGCCTGGCTCTGGCCTGGTCCGTCCCCTACTCCATCGCCGCCGTGGTCGCCGCTGTCGGTCTGCGCCGCCGGGTCGGGTCCCTCGGCGGTTCGCTCACCGTGCGGGCTCTGTGGCGCATCGCCGTGGTGTCCGCGACCATGGGGATCGTCCTGGTCGTGCTCCGCTCCGTCCTGCCGAGCGGAGGAGGCACCCTGGGCCTGCTGGGACGCTTGATCGTCGAGCTCCCGGTCGGTGCCGGCGTGTACTTCCTCGGCGCCCGGGCCCTCGGCATCGAAGAGATCCAGCCGGTCCTCAGGCTGGGGAGGCGCCTCGCTCACCGTTGAGCCGGGGACGGCTCACGGCTCGACGATCCAGACCTCCTCCTCGCCCAGGTGGTCACGGAGGGAGCGAACCACACGTCCGACGATGCTGTCGGTGTGGTCCCAGACGACCACGGCCTCCGAGGCGTTGGCGGCCAGCCAGGCGTCGCGGCGGGCAAAGGCCCCGACGGCCTCCTGCCTGCTGGTCGGGGACCGGCCGGCCACCAGCACCGTCGTCGCTGCGCCGCTGAGCAGCTCGGCGAAATGGACCTTGCTGGATGCCGGCCAGCTGGCGTCCTGGCCAGGGAAGGCGAGCACGGCCACGTAGGGCACCCCGGCGTCGACGGCTGCTTCGGCACCGAGTTGCTCTGCGCCCAGGCCCAGACCGCTGACCACGGCGAGGTCGGGGTGAAGCTGGGCCTTGGCGACGAGGATGTCGACCAGTTGCTTGCGCACAGATGTGGCCATCGGGGTCTCGCCGTAGCCTCCCAGCCCGGGCGGACGCAGGCCGGCGACGACTATCCGGTGCCCGGCGACGAACCCGTCACTGCGGGAGCCGCCGGCTGCAGTCACGAGCTGGTCGGCGGGCCCGAGGCTCTCCGGGGGGTCGTCGCCGTCTCTGCCCTCCTGGGCCCTGGCGGCCTCGACGGCCAAGCGGTCCACGACGTCGTTCATGCGGTCCCCGGAGTGCCCCTTGACCCAGCGGAACCGGATGCGGGTCGGATCCGCCCGATAGGCCTCCACCAGGGGCTCCCACAGATCGCGGTTGGCCACCGGCTTCTTCTGGGAGTTGGTCCAGCCCCGCCGCAGCCACCCTTCCCACCACCGGTCCCGGAAGCAGTTGACCACGTAGGTGGAGTCGCTGACCACGTCCAAGGGACCCGGGAGGCGACCGACAACATCGAGGACGGCCTGCAGCTCCATGCGCTGGTTGGTGGTTCTCGGGGAGGCGCCGCTGCGGAACGCTCCGTGGGGGACCGCCCACGCCCACCCGCCCGGTCCCGGGTTCCCCGAGCAGGCGCCGTCGGTGTACACGGTTATCTCGTCTCGGCCCATAGCGCACAGCATGGCAAGAGTCGACCGCTACGGTCGTCCCACCGCCCAGGCCCACGGACCGGGCGGGGGCGACGGGCAGGCGACCAGGGGCCTCACGTTAGGCTCGGACCATGGACCGGGCCATGGAAGAGATCCACGACGGCACCACCCTGTGGCGCTTCGATCGGGAGTTCCTGGAGTCAACATGGACCTGCCTGTGGGGTCAAGGCTGCCAGGGCATCGGTCCGCAGCCCGCTGCGCACCTGGGTCTTGGCTGCTGCTCGGTCGGTGCTGAGCTTTGTGACGAGGACGAAGCCCGCTTGATCGCCGCGCTGGCGGCCACGTTGGATCCGGACCGCTTCGAGGGGCATGGCGAGGCCAGCAACGGTGGCATCTTCAGCGATGACACCCGCACCAGCACGCGGTTGATCGACGGTGCCTGCATCTTCTTGAACCGACCCGGGTTCCCAGGCGGCGCCGGCTGCGCTCTGCACCTGGCCGCCATCGACGCTGGGGAGTCACCCATCGACTGGAAGCCGTCGGTGTGCTGGCAGCTGCCCATCAGGGTGGACTGGGAGTCGGGTGCGGACGACACCGAGGTGGCGACGGTGCGACCCTGGACACGAGGCGACTGGGGGGAGGGAGGCGAGACCATGGCGTGGTGCTGCACCGAAGGCTCCCTGGCCTATGCCGGCGACCGTGCCGTGGTCGACTCGCTCGGTGCGGAGCTTGGAGCGGTCGTCGGCACCGAGGTCTATGTCGAGCTGCACCGCCGGATCGCCGGGCCCGACCCGACCACGGGGTCGGCGTCCGCACCACGCGCTGGTGGGAGTTCGGGCCCATAGCCCACATGCGCGACAACGAAGCGGTCGATGGCGCGACGATGGTGAGGTGATCTTCGACGGTTTCTCACACCAGCTGCCCGACATCGATCCCGGGGAGACCGCTGAGTGGGTGGACAGCTTTGAGGCGGTCCTCGATGCCCACGGCAAGACCCGGGCCCGGTTCCTGCTCATGAAGCTCCTGGAGCGGGCCACCGCCGGTCAGGTCGGCTTTCCGGCCACCGTCTCGACCCCGTATGTGAACACCATCCCACCCGACCAGGAACCGTGGTTCCCCGGCAACGAGGACATCGAGCGGCGGATCCGGGCGTTCATCCGCTGGAACGCGGCGATCATGGTCGTCCGGGCCAATCACAAGGCGGAGGGGATCGGCGGCCACCTGGCCACCTTCGCCAGCTCCGCCAGCCTCTACGAGGTCGGCTACAACCACTTCTTCCGGGGCAAGGACAACAACCAGACCGGCGACCAGGTGTTCTTCCAGGGCCACGCCGCGCCGGGGATCTACGCCCGGGCCTATCTTGACGGCCGCCTCAGCGAGGAACAACTGGACCACTTCCGTCTGGAGTTGGCCGGCAAGCGCCCCTCAGGCGAAGGCGACCTGGGTCCCGGCGGACTGTCGTCGTACCCGCACCCGAGGCTCATGCCGGACTTCTGGGAGTTTCCCACCGTCTCGATGGGTCTCGGTCCCCTCAACGCCATCTACCAGGCGCACTTCAACCGGTACCTTCTCAACCGCCGCATCGTGGACACATCGAAGAGCCGGGTGTGGTGCTTCCTGGGCGACGGCGAGTGTGACGAACCGGAGACCCTGGGAGCGCTGTCCCTGGCCACCCGCGAGCAACTCGACAACCTCATCTTCGTGGTCAACTGCAACCTGCAACGCCTCGACGGGCCGGTGCGGGGCAACGGCAAGGTCATCCAGGAGCTGGAGGCCACGTTCCGGGGTGCGGGTTGGAACGTCATCAAGGTGGTCTGGGGCTCCAAGTGGGACGAGTTGCTGGCCCGCGACGTCGACGGGGTGCTGCTCAACAAGATGAACACCACCGTCGACGGTGAGTTCCAGAAGCTGGCCACCGAGGACGGTGCATACATCCGCAAGCACTTCTTCGGTCAGGATCCCCGCCTCCGGGCGCTGGTGGAGCACCTCTCCGACGACGACCTTCGCAACCTGCCCCGTGGGGGCCACGACTACCGCAAGCTCTACGCGGCGTACAAGGCGGCGACGGAGACCACAGGACAGCCGACGGTGATCCTGGCCAAGACGGTCAAGGGTTGGACACTGGGCCCCGACATCGAGGCCCGCAACTCCACCCACCAGATCAAGAAGATGAACGCCAAGCAGCTCAAGGTGCTGCGCGATCGACTGTTCCTCAACGACGAGATCCCCGACGAGGCTCTCAACTCCGGTGAGCCGCCGTTCTTCAAGCCCGCTCCGGACAGCGCCGAGCACGAATACATGATCTCGCGTCGTCAGGCTTTGGGCGGTACCCTCCCTCAGCGAACCGTGCGTGCCAAGGTGCTCCCCGAACCGGAGACCAAGACGTTCGCCGAGTTCGCTGACGGGTCGGCCGGCCGGGAGGTGTCGACCACGATGGCGTTCGCCGTCCTGTTGCGCAACCTGGTGCGGGACCGGGGTCTGGGCCAGCGCATCGTCCCCATCATCCCCGACGAGGCCCGGACCTTCGGTCTCGACGGCCTGTTCAAACAGGTCAAGATCTATGCGCCGCTCGGCCAGCTCTACGAACCCGTCGACTCCAAGCTGATGCTCTCCTACTCCGAGGGCAAGGACGGCCAGATCCTCGAGGAAGGCATAACCGAGGCTGGCAGCATGGCCGACTTCACTGCCGCGGCCACGGCTTACGCCACGTGGGGCGAGCCGATGATCCCGTTCTTCATCTTCTACTCGATGTTCGGCTTCCAGCGGGTCGGCGATCTCATCTGGGCGTGCGGCGACATGCGCGGGCGCGGCTTCCTGCTGGGGGCCACCGCGGGGCGGACCACGTTGATGGGTGAAGGTCTCCAACACGATGACGGACACTCGTTGATCCTGGCGTCCACCGTGCCCAACCTTGCCGCCTACGACCCGGCCTTCGCCTACGAGACGGCGACCATCGTGGCCGACGGCATCAAGCGGATGTACGGGCCCGAGCCGGAGGACATCTTCTACTACCTGACCCTCTACAACGAGAACTATGTCATGCCGGCCAAGCCGGCCGGCTCCGACGGAGCCGATATCGACGAGCGGATCGTGCGCGGTCTCTATCGTTTCGCGCTCGCCCCCGAGGGTCCAACCAGGAGGGCCACGCTGTTGTTCTCCGGCAGCGCCTTCCAGGCCGCTCTTGAGGCCCAGCGGCTCCTGGCCGCACACCATGACGTGGCCGTCGAGCTGTGGTCGGCGACCAGCTACAAAGCGCTGCGGGAGGACGCGTTGAGCGTCGAGCGCTGGAACCGTCTCCACCCCACGCTGCAACCGCGCACCCCCTATGTCACCGAGGCGCTCGACGACACCAGGGGCCCCGTCGTCGCCATCACCGACTTCATCAAGGCCGTCCCCGACCAGATCGCCCGCTGGGTTCCCCGGCAGTTCTGTCCCCTGGGCACCGACGGATACGGCCTGTCCGACACTCGCGAAGCATTGCGCCGTCACTTCGAGACCGACGCCGCCCATGTGGTCGTCGCCGTCCTCGACGGTTTGCGGGCCGCCGGCGACGCCAAGGCCGAAGAGGTCGGTGCCGCCATCACCACCTACGAGATCGACCCGGACGTCCCCGATCCACGTCTGCTCTGACCCATCACGACCCCCGCCCCGACCCGCCTGCGCCTCCTCGGCAAGGTGGCCGGGGTGAGCGCCGGGACCGTCGTTCGAGCCCAGGAGCTGCTGGGCGCCCTGGCCGGGCCGGACGCCACGCTGCGGGCCGACCAGGCCGAAGCCATCGAGTCCGTGGTCGACGACCGGCGGCGCACGCTTGTCGTGCAGCGGACAGGTTGGGGCAAATCGCTGACCTACTTCGCCTCCGCCATGATCCTGCGTGAGCGTGGTGGTGGTCCGGCGTTGCTGATCTCTCCCCTCCTGGCCCTCATGCGCGACCAGATCGCCGCCGCGCAGCGCATGGGTCTGAGGGCCGTCACCATCAACTCATCCAACAAGGAGGACTGGGAGCAGGCGGAGGAGGCCCTGCGGGCCGACGAGGTCGATCTGTTGGCCATCAGTCCCGAACGTCTGAACAACCCCGGCTTCGTGGCCGACATCCTCCCGGGGCTGGCCGATCGGGTGGGTCTGCTCATCCTCGATGAGGCCCACTGCATCAGCGCCTGGGGCCACGACTTTCGCCCTGACTACCTGCGCATCCGCACGGCGCTGACCAGGCTGGCGCCGGGTACGCCGGTGTTGGCCACCACGGCGACGGCCACCGACCAGGTCGTCGAGGACCTGGCCGGGCAACTCGGTGTGGAGCCGGTCACCCTGCGCGGCGCCTTGGAGCGCGAGTCCCTCGCCCTCTCGGTCGTCGCCTGTCCCGAGATGGCCGATCGCCTGGCCTGGCTGGCCGCCAACGTCGCCAACCTGGCCGGCTCGGGCATCGTCTACACCCTGACCCAGGCGGTCGCCGCCCAGACAGCGACGTGGCTGCGATCGAGGGGCATCGACGCCGAGGCCTATACCGGCTCCACGCCGGCCGACGAACGCCTGGCTCTCGAGGCGGCCCTCCGTGACAACCGGATCAAGGCGCTGGTGGCCACCTCAGCGCTGGGCATGGGCTACGACAAACCGGACCTCGGCTTCGTGATCAACCTGGGGGCACCGTCATCGATCACCGCCTACTACCAGATGGTCGGGCGCGCCGGGCGAGCACTCGCTCACGCTGAGGCGATCCTGCTTCCAGGCCAGGAGGATGCTCGGATCTGGCGGTACTTCGACTCGGTCTCCTTCCCGCCCCGCCATCAGGCCGAGACGGTGGTGCGGACTCTTGAGGCCGCCTCTCGCCCGCTGTCCGAAGCGACCATCGAGAGCCGGGTCGACATCCGTCGCAACCGCCTGACGACCATGCTGAAGGTGCTCGACGTTGAAGGAGCGGCCCGGCGGGTCAAGGGCGGCTGGGAACGCAGCGCCAGGCCCTGGGTCTATGACGAGGACCGCTATGCCCGGGTCCGGGCGGCGCGCGCCGCCGATCAGGACCTGATCGTCGCCTACCAGCAGGCCACCTCGTGTCGCATGGCCTTTCTGCGCCAGGCGCTCGACGACCCCGAGCTGGGACCGGCTTGGCGCTGCGGGCGCTGCGACAACTGCCGCACCCGGACATGGGCCGAACCCGCCCCCGGCGTGGCTGACCGAGCGCGAGGGACGGCACGAGACCAACCGGTGATCCTCGTTGCCCGCAAGATGTGGCCGGCAGGGCTGGCCGAACCGAAGGGCCGCATCCCTCAGAGCCACCAGGCCCTCGATGGCCGAGCCCTGAGCGAGGCCGGCAGCGCCGCCTGGGACCGCTTGGTGAGCGCCACACTCGACCGGCCTGACGCCGACCTCGACGACGACCTGGTGGGCGGCATCGTCGAGGTTCTCGCCCGCTGGGGTTGGCCCGATGGGCGGCCCACCTGGGTCAGCTGGGTCCCCTCGCTCACTCGGCCCAGGCTCATCGCTGCGCTGGCCGAAAGGATCGGGAGGGTCGGCCAGCTGCCCGTCCTCCCGGTGATCACCCGGGTCAACGACGCTTGCCCCCAGAGGGATCAGGCCAACTCCGCACACGCCTGCGGCAACGTGTGGGGGGTCTTCGCCCTCGACGCCGACCCGGTCCCTCCCGGACCGGGACTGGTGGTCGACGACATCTGGGCCAGCGGTTGGACCATGACGGTGATCGCCGAGATGATGGCCTCGCAGGGGTGCGGGCCGGTGTACCCCTTCGTCCTGCAGAAGGGTCGCTAGGAACCGACCGGGCGAGGCGGTACGGTTGCCGGGTGTCCGTGTCCCTGCACCTGTCGGGCGACCCAGAAGCGGACCGGCTCATCAGCACCGACCCCTTGGCCCTGCTGATCGGGATGGTCCTCGACCAGCAGATCCCCCTGGAGAAGGCCTTCGCCGGACCAGCCGAGCTGCGCCGGCGGCTGGGCGGCCTGCTCGACGCCGAGGTCATCGCCGCCATGGGCCCCGACGAGCTCGTCGCCGTGTTCGCCACGCGCCCGGCGCTGCACCGCTTCCCGGCAGCCAACGCCAAACGCGTCCAGGCTCTGTGCCGGACCCTGGTCGACGACTACCGTGGCCACGCAGCCACAGTGTGGACAGGGGCGACCGATGGCGAGGAGCTGCTGGGACGGATCAGGGGGCTGCCTGGGTTCGGCGACCACAAGGCCAAGATCTTCGTCGCCCTTCTGGGCAAGCAGCTAGCGGTACGACCGGAGGGGTGGGAGCAGGCGGCCGGCGAGTTCGCCGAAGCCGACAGTCGCCGTTCGGTGGCCGACATCACCGACGAAGTCTCTCTCGGTGAGGTCCGGACGTACAAGCAGCAGATGAAGGCCAGGGCCAGGGCGGCGGCCGAGCCCGGGTAGCACTCCCGACACAGTGGCGAAGCTCGACCCTTCTATGGACCTGTCTGGGGGCTCCGGGCGACCATGGCGCCCGGGCTCAGCCGTCGCCCCTCGATCTGCGCGCCGATCTCCTCCAGGCGCAGGCCCTTGGTCTCGGGCACGCGGCGCCAGAAGTAGACGACCGCCACCAGGGTGAGGAAGGCGAACAGGAAGAACGTGCCGGCGTCGGTGATGGCGTTGAGCAAGGTCAGAAATGAGATGGTGACCACGAAGTTGGCCGCCCAGTTGGCAAACGTGGCCACCCCCATGGCCGGAGCCCGGACCCGCACCGGGTAGATCTCACTGATCAGCAGCCAGAAAACCGGCCCCAGCCCGATGGCGAACGACCCGGTGTAGAAGAACAGAAAGACAATGGTGACGATGGCCGCGGTGCCGGTCAGGTGGGAGCCGCCGATGAGGAAGGTCACAGCGATCACCGTCAGGGCCAGCGCCATGCCACAGGTCCCGGAGATGAGCAGGGTGCGCCGGCCGACGCGATCGAGGAGCCGGATGGCCACGATGGTCATGCCTACGTTGATGACCCCGTTGACCACGTTGGCCAACAGCGCGGAGGACGACCCCAGCCCGGCGTTGTTGAGCAGGGTGGGGGCGTAGTAGATGATGGTGTTGATCCCGGTGACCTGTTGGAAGACGGCCAGCAGCACCCCCAGGGTGAGCGCCCCTCGGAGGCGGGGAGAGAGGAGTTCGCGAACCGTGACGTCCTGGCGTTGCATCCCTTCTTTCATGCTGGCCAGCTCTATGTCGACGTTGCCTTCGTGACGCAGGCGCGACAGCACCCGCCTGGCGTCGTCCTCGCGCTCATGGGTGACCAGCCACTCGGGGCTCTCGGCCTGGGTCAGCATGCCGACAAAGAGCAGGACGGCAGGGATGGCGGCCAGGCCGAACATCAACCGCCAGTCGCGCGACGACGCCAACCCGTAGTCAGCCAGGTAGGAGACGAGGATGCCCGACGTGATAGCCAGCTGATTGAAGCTGACCAGGGCCCCCCGGTACTTGGGCGGTGCGGCCTCACCGATGTACATGGGCACCACCATCGACGCCGATCCCACGGCCAGACCGATGACGACACGCGCCCCCAGGAGCACGGCGAACACGGGCGACAAGGCGGCTCCGAGCACGCCGACAACGAAGATGGCGGCGGTGACCAGGATGGTCGGTCGCCGCCCGATCCGGTCGGCTACCCGGCCGGCGCCGATCGCCCCGGCAGCCGCCCCGACCAGGAGCAGGCTGGTGACCAGCTCCTTTTGAAACGACGAGATGTGGTGGAAGTCGTCCTTCAAGAACAGCAGGGCACCCGACACCACCCCGGTGTCGTAACCGAACAACAGGCCGCCGAGCGCGGTGATGGCCGCCGTCCACACAACCGCTCGCCCCGGCCCGCCGGCCGCCGCCGGGTCGACCTGCGTCCCTGTGGCACCCGAACCCCCGAAGCTGTCGACCATGACAGAACCGTAACCGTGGTCCTCGCCCAAAGCTAGGTCAGCGTCATCCCAGGCCGCTGCTCCAAAGAGGTTCTCGAGATCTTTGCCGCCCAGGCCACACTGGCGAATCGAAAAGGCCCGTCTGGCTGGAGGGCTCCGCGAGGAACATGCTTGTCTGGTGGCCAGTGAGGCGGCGTTCGCTTTTCGTTCGTGGCGTCGGCGGTGGCCACGGCCACCATCCGGCTCAATGCCCAGGTCCGATCCGAACGGCCTTCAAGCGTCCCCTGACCACCATCGCAGAGACCGTGCCCATCAGCATCGGTGTCATGGGTCCGACGCTCAACGTTGACGGTCCATCCAGCCGATGAGCAGGGCGACGGCTCGGGGGTCGTGGCGCAGACGATGACCGGCCCCGACCAGGACCCTCAAGTCGAGTCGGCCCTCGGCGGCATCGGCCAGAGCGCGAGCGTCAAGGAGGGGAACGACCTCGTCGTTGGAGCCATGCACGATCAGCACAGGCCGGGGCGGGATCTTGCCGATGGAGCGGAGAGGCCGAATGTCGCGCAATTGGTCCGCCCAGCTTTCCAGATCGGAGGGGAACTTCGGGTCCCGGATCAGGCCTGCGGTGCGGGCCTGAGCAACGAAGCGCCGGGCGTCGGTGGCCCGATCGCCGAAATCCGCAGGAGCGGCGAATGCCGCCACGCCGCAGATGCGATCGTCCTCGCCGGCCGTGCACAGGGCCAGGGCACCCCCCGCTGCGAACCCGCACAGCCACACCTCCTCGACCCCCGATGTCGTCCGCAGCGCCTCGGCGGCGGCCTGCAGGTCGGCCAACCACCCCCCCAGCGAGAAGTTACCTCCGGACCGTCCCGTCCCCCGGAAGCTGACCGTCAGCACCGTCCAGCCGGTGTCGGCGGCCAAGCGGTCGGCCAGCTCCCGGTAGCCGTCGGCCGTGGCGTCCTGGGCGTGCGTCACCGGGAAACCATGGCAGAGGACCAAGCCCTGGCGGCCGACGCCACCTGCTGCGGATGGCGCGGGCCGGGCCACATATGCAGCCAGGGCCACGTCGCCGGAGCGGATGACGATGGCCTGGCCCTGCGACGACGGGTCTTCGCCCTCGCCGCCCGTCGGCGCGGCCTCAGTCACCAACAGCGCCGAGTTTGCGCCGGTGGGCACGATAGAGGGGCATCGCCGCCAGGATAGGCACCGGGCGCGACCGGGCAATGACCGGAATCGACCAGGCGGTGACCCGGGCCAGACGGTCATGGTTGACTACCACCATGGCCGTGCGCCCCATCCGTCAGCTCGGCGACCCTGTCCTCCGCCAGCCCTGTCGTCCGGTCGTCGCCTTCGACGACAAGGTGGCCCTCCTGGTCGAGGATCTCATCGAGACGTGTCGGCTTCCGGGCCGCGCTGGCCTGGCGGCTCCTCAGGTCGGGGTCAGCCTGGCGGTGTTCTCCTACAACGTCGGTGGCGTGGAAGGTTACGTCGTCAACCCCACCCTGGTGTCGACCGAGGGGACCCAGGAGGGCGAGGAGGGGTGCTTGTCCATCCCCGGCATCCACGCCGAGACACCCCGGGCGGAGCGGGCCGTCGTCACCGGCTTCGACGTGGATGGAGCACCGATCGAGGTGGGTGGCACGGGCCTGATGGCCCGCTGCCTCCAACACGAGACGGACCACCTCGACGGCGTCCTCTACATTGACCGCCTCGATCGCCAGACGCGCAAGGCCGCCATGGCCGCCATCCGAGAGGCGAACATCGATGGTGCCGGATCGTCCTGACATCACCGGGCAGGGCGTGATCGGACACCTGACGCGGTGATGGGACCGCCGGGGCGGCCCCATCATCAGGTAGCACTGGAAAAAGAGGAAGCTCCGTTGTGCATCGGGCGGGACGAGCTCCCGACCGTCACTTCCTTGGCAACTGGCTTGGACTTACCAGAACGTCCAGCGGCGGGCTTAGTAGCCAGCCACCTCCGAGGTCCCAGAACGTTGACTGCTCAGGTGGACCACCTCCTTTCTTCGGTACCCAAGATGGTAGCCACGGCGCGCCGGCTAGGGGGAGGATTTTCCTCGCTACGGTGACGGCGTGCCGATCTACGCCCTGGGGGACCGTGTCCCCGCCATCGACCCTGCCGCCTACGTCCATCCCGAGGCCACGATCATCGGCGACGTGACCGTCGGGTCCGGGTCGAGCGTGTGGCCCGGCACCGTTCTGCGCGGAGACTACGGGCGCATCGAGGTCGGCTCCGATACGTCCGTACAAGACGGTGCCGTCATCCACGCCACCGCCGAGTTGGCCACCGTCATCGGCTCCCGGGTGGTGATCGGGCATCTGGCCCATCTGGAGGGTTGCGTCGTCGACGATCACGCCTTGATCGGGGTCGGCGCTTCGGTGCTCCATCGCGCCCTCGTCGGCGAGGGCGCCACCGTAGGAGCCGGCGCCGTCGTCACCAACGGTCAGGTCGTCCCTCCCCGGGCCCTGGCCGTCGGGGTGCCGGCGGCCATCAAGCCTGACCGCTCAGACCCCGATCTGATTGATCTGGCCGCCCAGGTGTACGTGGAGAACAGTCACCGCTACGCCACCGAGCTGCGCCGGCTCGACTGAGGGCCCGGTGCGGCTCAGATCCCGATCCGTTGGGCCAGCAGCTCACGGTGATAGCTGGGGTCGCCGAAGAGCAGCTCGCTGCTCTTGGCCCGTTTGAAGTACAGGTGAGCAGGGTGCTCCCAGGTGAAACCGATGCCGCCGTGGATCTGGATGTTCTCGGCGGCAGCATGGAAGTACGCCTCCGAGCAGTACGACTTGGCCAGGCTGGCCACCACGGGCAGCTCGTCGTTGTCCTCGGCGGCAGCCCAACCGGCGTAGTAGGCCGCAGACTTGGAGGACTCGACCTCCAAGAGCATGTCAGCACACTTGTGCTTGATGGCCTGGAAGCTACCGATGGGTCGGCCGAACTGGACCCGGACCTTGGCGTACTCAACGGCCATGTCCAACACCTTCTGGGCCCCGCCGACCTGCTCGGCGGCCAGGGCGACCACGGCCAGGTCAAGCATCTTGGACACGGCGGCCCATCCCTGACCGTCGGAACCGACCAGACGGGCGGGGGTCGACGAAAACGTGACCTTTGCCTGCTTTCGGGTCTGGTCCATGGTCGCCAGCGGCGCGGTCTCCATGCCCGAGGCACCCTTGTCGACCGCGAAGACCGACACGCCGGCGGCGGTACGGGCGGCCACCAGGATCAGGTCGGCGATGTGGCCGTCGAGGACATAGAGCTTGTCGCCCTCGAGCGTCCAGTCCTGTCCCGACCCAATGGCCTGCACGGTGACGCCCTGCTCGTCCCAGCGACCCGACGCCTCGGCCAACGCCACGGTGGCACGTGTCGTGCCGGCGGCGATGCCCGGTAGGTAGTCCTTCTTGGCGGCATCGTCACCGGCGGAGAGCAGCAGGTTGGCAGCCAGGGCCACGCTCGAGAAGTAGGGCGCGCACAGCAGGGCGCGACCCATCTCCTCGAACACCACGATCAGCTCCACATAGGAGTAGCCCGATCCCCCGTACTCCTCTGGAACAGCAAGGCCCTGCAAACCGAGCTGCCCGGCCATCTGCTGCCACACGGCGGTGTCGTAGCCATCGGTGGTCTCCATCAGGCGGCGCACCTCAGCCTCGGAGGACTTGTCGTCGAGAAACCGGCGAACCGCCTTGCGCAGCTCGTCCTGCTCTTCACTGAACGCGAAATTCACCTGGTCTTCTTCCCGAGGAAACGGCACCTCTGACGACGGACGATGGCCTGCCTTTCTAGTGGACCCCGACGATTCCGTGCACGCCCAACCGTCGTGGCAGACCAGGCGTAGGCTCGAGGCGATGCACTATCAGGACACCCAGGCCGAGATCCACCGCGTCGTCGTCGGCCCGGTGGACAACAACGTGTTCGTCCTCCGCTGCCGGGCTACGGGCGACGCCATCTTGATCGACGCCGCCAACGAGCACGAGATGCTCCTCGGGCTGTGCCGGGAGCTTGGCGTCACCAAGGTGATAGAGACCCATGGCCACTGGGACCACATCGGAGCCGTCACCGCGGTGCGCGACGCCGGCTACGAGGTTGGCGTCACCGCCGCCGATGCCTCCATGCTGCCCTCCTACGACTATGTGCTGGAGGACTCGAGCGTGATTCACGTCGGTCGACTACGGCTGCACACCATCGCCACCCCGGGCCACACGCCGGGTTCGATGTCGTTCCGTTTGGAGGGCTCGCCGGTCCTCTTCAGCGGCGACACCCTCTTCCCGGGTGGCCCCGGCGCCACCAAGTTCCCGGGCGGGGACTTCCCCACCATTCTGCGCTCGTTGGACGAGCGCCTCTTCGGTCCGCTGCCTGGCGACATGCTGGTCCTGCCCGGGCATGGCCGGGACACGACGATCGGCGCCGAACGGCCTCACCTCGACGAGTGGGCCGACCGGGGCTGGTGACGCCCGGTTCGCCTCAGGCGATGATGTCGACGGGTGTACCGGCCGGGATCACCGACAGCCGAAGCTGGTCGGCGGTGTGCAGCCTGATGCAGCCGTTGGACACCCGGGCTCCGTTGGTGGCGATCCGAGCATCGGCGGCCTGATCGACCGGTCCGTGGATGGCGATGATGGCATCGCCGGAACCTTCCCAGCTCTGGATGGCGTCGGAGTGCGCCGACGTATCGAGCACCACCGGGCCGAGGAGGGGGTCGGCGTGAGGCTCGTGGACGGCCACGAAATAGTCACCGGTGACCGTCGGTGTGGCCGCTACCCCGACTCCCACCGGGAAGGACATGACCGCCTGGGCCGCCTGGTAGACGGTCAGGTGCTCCTTGCTCAGATCGACCAGGATGAAGTACCCGGTCGACGACACGGTCACTGCGTCGGCGCGCACCCAGGCGGTGGACCCGTTCGGTCGTTGGGGGAGGCGAACCTCCAGCCACCCGGGTTGCTGGGCGACGACTGGGAGGACCATGGCATAGCCGTACCACGTCCCGACGGTGCCACTCTGGGGCCCACCGGGGTGAGCGAAGGCGGCGATCGAGCCGTGGGGGGCAGCCAGGAGGGTGGAGGCGGGGGCCTGGAACGGCGGCGGGGCCGGAGGGGCCGGAGGGGCCGCCAATGTCGGCGGGGTGCCCATGACCGGTGCGGAGACATTGACGACCACCGGGGCGGGCAAGCCCAGCCGCCCCCAGCCCAGCACGGCGATGTTGGTGACGGCCAAGAGGGCGACGGCGACGCTCATCATCAGCACGGGGCGCCGACTCCTGGTCAGTCGACTCTCGGCCACGAAGTGATGCTAGCTCGGCGGGAGCATCACGAACCGGTGAGAGGGTGCCGGGGGGCGTCGACCAGCTCGAGATCGGGGGGCAGGCCGTCGACGGCCACCTTGTCGCCCTCGATGGTCACCGACACGCGGGCCCCGGCCAAGGGGATACGACCGACGTGGAGTCGCTCGATCTGCTCGGGTAGCGCCGGGTGCAGCCACACCTTGCCGCGCGGCACCCAGGGGTCGAGGCGCAGAAGGGTCCGCAGCATGAGAAGCGGGGAGGCGGCCGCCCACGCCTGGGGCGATGACGAGGTCGGGTACGAGACCACGAGCGGCAGCTCCAAGCGGTCCAGACCACTGAACAGCTCCGGCAGCTGCCCTCGGCCGGCCATCCCCGCGTCGATCATGGCCACGACGACGCGCTGGGCTTCGCGGACGAAGCCATAGCGCATCAAGCCTGCAGCCACGATGGCGTTGTCATGGGGCCATACCGACCCGCAGTGGTAGCTGAGCGGGTTGTAGCCGGTCATCGACGTGCCCAGCGTCCTGACTCCCCAACCGCTGAACAGATCCGGGCTGAGCAGTCGACGGGCCACGGCGTCGGCCTTGTCGGCATCGAGTATTCCGGTCCACAGGCAGTGGCCCATCGATGAGCACAGAGCGTCGATGGGCTTCTTGTCCCGATCAAGACCCATGGCCAGCCACTGACGGTCCTCCAGCCAGAAGTCCCGGTTGAATGCCGCCTTCAAGTCGGCGGCCTTGGCCCGCAGGCGCGTGGAGAGGGCGGCGTCGCCGGCTTCGGCGGCGAAGAACGCCCGGGCCAGGTAGGCGCCGTAGACGTAGCCCTGGATCTCGGCCAGGGCCACGGGAGTCTCAGCCAGCGCCCCGTTGGCGAAGCGGACCGCCTCAGGGGAGTTGCGCCAGCCCTGGTTGCGAAGGCCCCGGTCCGACGTCCGCTGATATTCCACGTAACCGTCACCGTCGCGATCGCCGTATCGCTCGATCCAGTGGATGGCTGCGTCAGCGTGGGGAAGCAGTTCGTCGACGGCTTCGCGCGCCAGGCCCCAGCGGCGCAGCTCTCCGAGCAGCATCACGAACAGCGGCGTGGCATCCGCCGAGCCGTAGTAGATGGCGCCACCGCCCAAGGACAGCGATGAAGCGTCCCCGAAGCGCATCTCGTGGAGGATCCGGCCCGGTTCCTCCTCATTGGTGGGGTTGACGTCGCGCCCCTGGAAGCGGGCCAGCGTCTGCAGGGTCCCGAGGGCCAGTTCGGGATCCGCGATCAGGGCCATCCAGGCGGTGATCAACGAGTCGCGCCCGAACAGGGTCATGAACCAAGGTGCGCCGGCGGCGACAACGGTCCTCTCCGGGTAGTCCGGGTCGAAGATGCGCAGGGCACCCAGATCCTCGGCCCCCCGGGCCAGCACGTGACGGAGCCCTTCGTGGTCGGTTTCGACCACGGGCACGCTGCGCCTCCACTGGGCCATGCGCTCGGCCGGTTTGGCCCTCGACACCGGCTGGCCGCAGCGCCATCGGGGCTCGATCTCGTCGCCGTCGATCGAGCACGAGAACTGCTGGCACATGTTCCACGAGCCTTTGGGGGGCACGATGACCTCCCAGCGGGCCACCGCGTCGCTGACCACCGCCGGGTGCGACCACGACACCCGCAGCGACCGTCTGTGACTGCCCCGCCGGTGGGCGAAGACCAAGCCGCCCTCCACGACAGTGGCCTCGGCGTCCGTTCCGCCGGCCACCCGCGCCGCCTTGACGTCGAAGAGGTCAGCGAAGTCGGCGCCGTAGTGCAACTCGACGGCGCAGTAGGCCGGCTCCTCGGAGTAGTTGCGCACCATGAGGTCCTCGCGCATCCCCCGACCCACGTAGCGGTGCCGCACGACCATGACCGACGACTCGCTCATGGTCGGCGCCGGGCGGGTCCTGGCCACCATGATGGCCGAGTAGGGGTCGGTGGTCGACGAGGAAAGCACCTCGGGTACCGATCCGTTGACCTCGAGGCTCCACTCGGAGAGGAAGCGGCTGTCGCGAAAGAAGAACCCATCCGAGGTGTGGGGGTTCACGTTGCCGCTCGACGCGCAAACGAGAAATGCCGAGCCTTCGACCAGGGTCATCCGGTCCGCAGCAATGCTCGGAGGGGGGCTCCCTCCAGAGATCCAGGGATCCGGCATCAGGTCGAAGCTAGTGCTTCTCGGCCGTAGCAGTGTCTCCCCCGGCGGGCGGCGGCGACCCAACAACCATTTCCCCTACGGTCGTAGTGCTAATACACTGGGGCCGTGACTCCTCCCCTATTCGAGGTCGACGGCCTGCACGTATCCGTGGATGGCACCGAGATCCTGACTGGCGTGGATCTGGTTGTCGGCCACGGTGAGATCCACGCGCTCATGGGGCCCAATGGCTCAGGCAAGTCGACGCTGGCCAACGCTCTGCTCGGCAACCCCGCCTATGAGGTGACCGCCGGTCGCGTCCGCTTCAAGGGCGAGGACATCACCCACTGGCCCACCGAGACCAGAGGCAAGGCTGGCATCTTTTTGGCATTCCAATACCCTGAGGAGATCCCGGGCGTGCCCGTGGTCCAGTTCCTGCGCCAGGCCCTCTCCGCCCGCAAGGGCATCGACCTGTCCGTGCTGGAGCTGCGCCTGGCCATCATGGAGTGGATGAAGAAGCTGGGCATGGATCCGGCGATGGGTGACCGCTTCGTCAACGAGGGCTTCTCCGGCGGGGAGAAGAAGCGCAACGAGATCCTCCAGATGGCCATCCTCGAACCAGACCTGGCCATTCTTGATGAGACCGACTCCGGCCTCGACATCGATGCCCTGGGAGAGGTCGCCCGGGGTGTGACGCAGGTCCGCGATGCCCGACCCGAGTTGGGCGTCCTGGTCGTCACCCACTATCAGCGCATCCTCGAGCGGTTGACTCCCGACGTCGTACACCTCCTGGTGGGAGGCCGGATCGTCGAGAGCGGGGGTCCCGATCTTGCCCGAAGACTCGAAGAGGAGGGCTACGAAGCATGGCGTTGATCGAAGAGCGCCCCGGTGGGGCCATCGACGTGGCAACCGTCCGCAAGGACTTCCCCATCTTCGCCACCCGGGTGCATGGCAAGCGTCTGGTCTACCTGGACTCGGCCAGCTCGTCGCAGAAGCCCTCGGCCGTCCTCGACGCCATGACCACCTACTACGAGACGACCCACGCCAACGTGCATCGTGGGGTGTATACCCTGGCCGAGGAAGCTACCCGCCTCTTCGAGCAGGGTCGGTCCAAGGTGGCGTCATTCATCGGGGCCTCCTCTCCCGCCGAGGTCGTCTTCGCCAAGAACGTGACCGAGGCCATCAACCTGGTCGCCTACTCGTGGGGACGGGCCAACCTGGCGGCCGGCGACGTCGTTGTCCTCACCCACATGGAGCACCACGCCAACCTGGTGCCGTGGCTCGCCCTCCGAGCGGAACGGGGCATCGAGCTGCGCTACCTGGACCTGACCGAGGACCACCAACTCGACCTGAGCAACCTCGATCAGCTCCTCGACGGGGCCAAGCTCCTGGCCTGCACGGCCATGTCGAACGTGCTGGGGACCCTCACCCCGGTCCGCCAGTTGGCTGACGCAGCCCACGCCGCCGGCGCTCTGGCCCTCTTCGACGGTGCTCAGTACACGCCACACCTGCCCACGGACGTGGCCGCCATGGGCGCCGACTTCTACGGGTTCACGGGCCACAAGATGCTCGGCCCCACCGGCATCGGGTGCCTGTGGGCGCGCCCCGAGCTCCTCGAGGCCATGCCCCCGTTCCTGGGCGGCGGCGAGATGATCAGCGACGTGCGCCTCGACGGCTTCACCACCGCCGAGGTCCCCTGGAAGTTCGAGGCGGGCACGCCGCCCATTGCCGAGGTTGTGGGCTTGGGAGCCGCCGTCGACTACCTCGAAGCAATCGGGATGGACCGGGTGCGCGACCACGAGCTGGCGCTGACCGCCTATGCCCTGGACACGCTGACCCGACGCTTCGGTTCCGACCTGGTGATCCACGGTCCGAGCGACGCCGACCAGCGCGGCGGCGTGGTCTCCTTGTCCTTCAAGGACATCCACCCCCACGACCTGGCCCAGGTGCTCGACGAGGCCGGCGTCTGCGTGCGAGCCAGCCACCACTGTGCCAAGCCGCTGATGCGGCGCTTGGGTGTGGCCGCTACCGCTCGGGCATCGTGGTCCATCTACAACGACGAAGCCGACATCGACGCGTTGGCCGACGCCCTCGACGACGCCGACCGGCTGTTCAGCTGACCATACAGTCAGCCAACCGAGCCGAAAGAAGCCAGCCATGCCCGGTCTCGAAGACCTCTACCGCGAGATCATCCTCGACCACTACCGCAACCCCCGCAACCGGGGCGAGCTGACCGTCCCCCCGGCATATGCAGAGACCGGCTTCAACCCCCTCTGCGGTGACGAGATCACCATCTATGTCTCCAGCGACGGAGATCGCATCGAGGACCTGAAGCTGGGTGGGCAGGGATGTTCCATCAGCCAGTCGTCGGCGTCGATGATGTCCACGGCGGTCAAGGGTCGCACCATCGACGAGGCCCGGGCGGTCATCAGAACCTTCAAGTCCATGATGTCGGTGCACAGCCAGCGCCTGGAGCCGGACATCGACGGCGACGCCGAGTCCGGGCAACCAGAGGTGTCCCTCGGGGACCTCGAGGCTTTGCAGGGCGTGGTCAAGTTCCCCGTGCGCATCAAGTGCGCGACCTTGAGTTGGAACACACTCTCCCAGGCCCTCGACGCCATCGATCAGGCGAGCGGCGCGGCCTGAGCCTGGCGCCAGCTCTTACCGATCGTGAGGGCGGGTGGAACGGGGACCTCGGTCGCGGATGTCGGCGACACCCTCGAAGGCCGCTCGCAACTCGGCGATCCACGCTTGCTCGTTGGCCCCCACCAAACGGACGCACCAGGCCAGCGCCTCGCTGCGGCTACGGGCCAGACCGGCATCGATGAGCGTGTCGAGGGTCCGCCGCTCGGAGAACCGCAGCCTGGTCATGACCGGCACGGTAGCGATGGTGAACATCTCCGTCATCTGGCCGCTGCGGGCCCCCCAGGAGACCTTCCGCTCGAAAAGATCCTCGGCCTCGGCCGCCAAGGAGATCCGTTGGGCCCTGGTGCCCTCCCGGAACCGAGCGATGGCCCGCCGGGCGTCGTCATCGCCGGCCACCGGAACAGTGATGACGACGAGAATCTCGTCGTTGTCGACGGAGACGTCGGGTCGGCCGGCGGTCCAGGCCCCTGGCAGAGCGTCAACCGCCCAGCGGTGGACAGCATCGGTGACCTCGCTGCGCTCCACCACGACATGGTGGCCGATGATCGGGCCTTACCAGCTGGACCGGGAGAGACCGCCACGGCTTTGCCATGATGAAGCGATGGTCGGCCGCCTCGCTCCCCCTGAGGACGCCCACCGCCCATGACCGCCGACCCCTATGTCATCGTCGGAGCATCCCTCGCCGGTGTCCGCGCTGCAGAGACGCTGCGCCAGGAGGGCTACGACGGTGAACTGGTGGTCGTTGGTGCCGAGCCCCATGCACCCTATGACCGGCCGCCGCTGTCGAAGCGGGTCATCGACGGCACTGCGGACTCCGATGACGTCGTCCTGGCCCTCACGGACCTGGCCATGGCCGACGGACTCGACATCACCTGGCGGCTCGCCACAACGGCGACCGCCCTCGACGTCGACCGCCGTCGGATCAGTCTGTCCGACGGTGACCAGGTGGGCTTTCGCGGGGCCATCCTGGCCACCGGGGCGACCCCCCGCTTCCTCCCGGGATTCGAGAACCGGGAGGGCGTTCACGCGCTGCGCACCCTCGACGACGGCCTGACCCTGCGCCGGGCGCTCGACACCATGCCCAAGGTGGTGATCGTCGGGGCCGGCTTCATCGGCTTGGAGGTGGCGGCGAGCTGCCGGTCCCGGGGCCTCGACGTGACCGTCCTCGAGCCCCAGTCCGTCCCCCTGGCTCACGCACTCGGTCCTGACCTCGGTCAGGCCCTAGCCCACATGCACCGCCGGGCCGGGGTGACGTTGCGCCTCGGGGTCACGGTCCGCGCCCCGATCGGTGACGGGGCGATCACCGGGGTGGTCATCGACGACGGTGAGGTGGTGGACGCCGATCTCGTCGTCATGGGGATCGGGGTGGCGCCGGCCACCGGGTGGCTCGAGGGCTCGGGAGTCGACCTCGACCGAGGCATCGTCTGCGATTCCCATCTCCGAGTTCTGGCCGGCGGGCGGCCCGTTCCCGGGCTGATGGCGGCCGGTGACGTGGCCCGCTGGAGTGACGCCCGTGCGGCGACGACGTTGCGCATCGAACATTGGACCAACGCCGCCGAGCAGGGGCCGGCCGCAGCACTGGCACTTCTCGACCCCGACGGAACACCCCCGTTCGCCGTTGTCCCGTACGTGTGGTCCGATCAGCTCGGCACCAAGTTGCAGCTCGTCGGTCTCCCTGAAGTGGGAGACGACGTCCAGGTGCTCGAGGGTACGCCCGGTGAGGGTAGGTGGGTGGCCGCCTACGGGCGGAACGGTCGCTTGGTGGCGGCTCTCGGGGCTGGACGTCCGGCCCAGGTCATGCGCCTGCGACGTCGCCTTGAGGAGGGCGCCGACTTTCCGGTGGTGGACGCCAAGGCACCGCCTGGCGGTCCGAGCGCGTCCCGAGGATAACCCTCAGCCGGCCGGCACCTTCCAGCCCCGGGACTCGGCGATGTCCTTGCAGGTCGGGCACAGCGGATACCGCTTGGGATCCCGGCCCGGCACCCAGATCTTGCCGCACAAGGCCTTGACCGCCGTCCCATTGACCATGCCTTCGGCCACCGAGGGCCCGGCGGACACGAAGTCATCCTCGTTGACCTTCACGCCCTCCAACACGATGTGGCTCATGCGCTCATGGTCGCCGTCGAGCTGAGGATCGACGTGAACCGGCGCGGTATCGAGGTTGGTCATCGTCGGCCAGGTTAGGCCACGGGCAAGGCCGCGCAACCCAACGGGTAGGGTCGGTGGACAAGTTGGTCTTCGGAGGACCGACCTGCGAGCTCATCATCGAGGCTGGGAAATGCGCACCAGGTGAGGACGGCCACGTGACGGGTCAACAGAACCCCGACAACGACGACGGAGACCCCGGGCCAGAGGTACAGCCGACGCCTGTCCGTCCCGCAGCCCAGCCCCACCCCCCGTCGCCCTCCCCGTGGGCCGGTGCCGGCCGAGCGGGGCCCGTCGAGTTGCCCTCCGATCGGGCCGCCGCCTACCAGCCACCCGGCCCCTACGAGCAGGCGGCCACCTGGGACGGCCCGTCCGCCTACCAGTCGGCCACCGAGGCCCGGCAGCCGGCCGACGATGAGGGCGTCGCCGAGGCTCCTGCCCAGGTCCCCGGAGGGGGCAATCCGCAGG
>JALZAH010000041.1 GCA_030948425.1 Actinomycetota bacterium | reverse complement strand
GGCGGCCACGATCAGGCGCCTGCTCGTCGTCAACCGCGGGGAGATAGCCCGGCGCATCATGCGCACGGCCCGCGAGATGGGCATGACCACCATTGCCGTCTACGCATCCTGTGACGAAGGCGAACCGTTCGTGGTCGAGGCCGACGTGGCCGTGCTTGTCGACGGTGAGCGACCGGCCGACACCTATCTCGATGTGGCCAAGATCCTGAAGGTCGCCGCCACCAACGAGGCCGACGCCGTCCACCCCGGATACGGGTTCGCCTCCGAACGGGCCGACTTCGCCGCTGCGGTCACATGCGCCGGCCTCACCTGGGTCGGCCCCCCGCCGGCGGTCATCGCCGCCATGGGCGACAAGCTGGCGGCCAAGAAGCTCATGGCCGGCGCCGGCGTCCCCGTCCTGGCGTCGCTGGAGGTGGCCGCCGACGGCAGCCTGGACGGGGCGACCGGTCTGTCCTTTCCGGTGCTGGTCAAGGCCAGCGCCGGAGGCGGAGGCAAGGGCATGCGGGTGGTCGACGAGCCCTCCGACCTGGCCATGGCCATCACCTCGGCTCAGCGGGAGGCGGCGGCCGCGTTCGGCGACCCCACCGTGTTCGTCGAGCAGTACCTGAGCGGGGCCCGCCATGTGGAGATCCAGATCCTGGCCGACGACGCCGGCACTGTCATTCACGCCTTCGAGCGGGAATGCTCGATCCAGCGCCGCCACCAAAAGATCATTGAGGAGTCGCCCTCCCCGGCGCTCGACCCCACCCTGCGCAAGGCCATGGTCGACGCAGCCGTGGCCGCCGCCCGGGCCGTCGGTTATCGCAACGCCGGGACCGTGGAGTTCGTGGTCGCCCCCGACGGTGCGTTCTACTTCCTGGAGGTCAACACCCGTCTCCAGGTCGAGCATCCGGTAACCGAGGCGGTCACCGGCCTGGACCTGGTTCGCGAGCAGTTTCGCATTGCCGAAGGCCACCCGCTGAGCGTCACCCAGGAGGATCTGTCGCTTGCAGGCCACGCCATCGAGGCTCGTCTCTACGCCGAGGATCCCTCCGTCGGGTTCCTGCCGGCAACGGGCACCGTGGTCGCCTGGCAACCCGACCGAACCGCCTTCTGCCCCGCAGCTGAGGCGACGAGCGTGACCACGGCGCCATGGAGCATCCGGGTGGACTCGGGCATCGAGACGGGCAGCGTGGTCGGCGTGGACTGGGACCCCATGCTGGCCAAGATCATCGCCCATGCCCCGACCAGGACCGAGGCCGCCCTGCGCCTGGCCCTGGCTCTGGAGCGCACGATCATTCGCGGGGTGACCACCAATCGCGACTACCTGGTGGCCACCCTTCGCCACCCGGTCTTCCTGGCCGGTGACACCACAACCTCCTTCGTGGAGACCTCGGGGGTGCCTCGGCGCCGGATCCCGACCGCCGACGAGCAGCGTTTGGCGGCGGTGGCTGCCGCCCTCGTCGACCAGGCGGGCCGCCGGGCAGGCAGCTCGGTGCTGACCTCTCTGCCCTCCGGGTGGCGCAACTCGGTGATGCCGCCGCAACGGGCCCGCTGGCGGATAGGTGACGACGCGTGGGACGTCGGCTACCAGGCCCAGCGCGACGGCACGTTCGCAGTGACGGTCAGCGCCGCCGCCCCGGCCGGTGCGTGGGCCGGACGGGTGCGCCTGGTCGCCTCGAGGTTCACGGCGGTCGGTACCGAGGTCCACATCGTCGTCGACGGCGTGCGGCACCCGGCGCTGGTGGGCCGGAACGACGCCACCACCTGGGTACAGACCGACGCCGGTGACGTAGCTCTCGTCGAGGTCGACCGCTTCCCCGAAGCGGCCACCGAGGCAGTGGCCGGTGGGTTGGTTGCCCCCATGCCCGGACGGGTGCAGCGCGTCGAGGTGACGGCCGACGACCACGTCGAGCGCGGTCAGCTGTTGGTCGTGGTGGAAGCCATGAAGATGGAGCATCGCGTCACCGCCCCCGCCGCCGGTACCGTCACCGAGGTCCGGGTGACCACCGGTGAACAGGTGACCGCCGGTGACCTGCTCGTGGTGATCGACCGGTGAGCCGAAACCGGCGTTTGTCAAGGGGCATGGCTGATGGAGAACACGACTGCTCCGCCGATCAGCGCGTAGGTTGACGCCCAGGCTCACGCAAGCGACGGGGGAGCACCCATGAGGCCATTCGTCATCAACCGGCACGGGCGCATGGTCTTCCCGTCGAGCTACTTCCCCGAGGTCGATCTGTCCGTGTTCCCCACCCTGGGACACTTCGAGCGAGCGGTGCAGCGCGACTTCGAGAAGAAGGCGCCAACGGGCACCGACATCGCCGAGCGCGTCTCGGAGAACAAGTACCCCAACCGCTTCGAGCTTCTTCGAGATCTGCCCTCAACCTGTTCTGGGTCAATCGGGTACGCCCTGACCCTTTACGAGAAGCGGCCGACTCGCTGGCGCGATGTGCCCAAGGCGTCGGACACCCTGTTTCTCCGTGTCGTCACCCCCTGGGAGGACGGGAAGAACAAGGTGGCGGCGGTCGCCGAGGCGTACCGTGGCTTGCCGCCGGGCTGGGACGAGGCTGTCGAGGATCGCATCTACGCCGTTCTCTTCGATGTGGCATGGATGCGATGGTCCAGACACTCTCCCCCGACGGGATCCTGGCCATGACCCATCCCGACGACCGAGACCGCTTCAACCAGACGCTCCTGCGAGGTCTGGAGTGCTCGGAGGGTTACGAGATCGACCACCGGATCGTCCTCAGAGACGGTGCGGAGCGCATCGTCCACACCCGCGGAGCCATCGAGGTGGACAACGACGCCGGACCATTGATGATGCGGGGAACGGTGCACGACGTGGCCGGGGCCAGAACGTCCGAGGCCGCCCTGCGGGTGGCCAGCGATCGTCTCCAACACCTGGCCACGACCGATGCCCTGACTGGACTACCCAATCGCGGGTACCTGTGGAGCGAACCGTTCCTCCCCGACGCCCTCATCGCCTGGCTGGAGGGCTATCGACCATCGCCCGTGAACCCGTGACGTCGCCGTCGGTGGATCGAATCCGACCAATTCGCATCGCCAACTGCAGCGGCTTCTACGGCGACCGCATCAGTGCGGCGAGCGAGATGGTCGACGGGGGACCCATCGACGTGCTCAGTGGTGACTGGCTGGCAGAGCTGACCATGCTGATCCTGGCCAAGAACCGCCTCCGGGATCCCGGCACCGGGTACGCCCGCACCTTTGTCACCCAGATGGAACAGGTGATGGGAACCTGCCTGGAGCGGGACATCAAGGTCGTCTCCAACGCCGGCGGCCTGGCCCCCCGTGCCTGCGCCGACGCCGTGGCCGCGGTCGCTGACCGCCTCGGGTTGAGTCCGACCATCGCCTATGTGGAGGGTGACGACCTCGTCCCCCGCCTGGATGAGCTGCGGACCGCAGGCATCGACTTCACCCACCTGGAGACGGGTGCAGCGCTCGGGGGGCGCGACATCATGACCGCCAACGCCTACCTCGGCGGTTGGGGCATCGCCGACGCCCTCGGAGCCGGCGCCGACATCGTCGTCACCGGCCGGGTGACCGACGCCGCCCTGACCGTCGGTCCGGCGGCGTGGTGGCACGGTTGGGGCCGCGACGACTGGGACGCTTTGGCCGGGTCGGTGGTGGCCGGTCACATCATCGAGTGTGGACCGCAGGCCACGGGGGGCAACTACAGCTTCTTCACCGAGATACCCGGCCTCGACCATCCGGGGTTTCCGATCGCCGAGGTGGCCGGCGACGGCTCGGCGGTCATCACCAAACATCCCGGCCACGGGGGTGCGGTCACCGTCGGCACCGTCACCGCCCAGCTCCTCTACGAGATCGGCGGGCCCCGTTACCCCAACCCCGATGTGACGGCCCGCTTCGACACGGTCACCCTGAGCCAGGAGGGCCCCGACCGGGTGCTCGCCACCGGGGCCCGGGGGGAGTCCCCGCCGGCCACCACCAAGGTGTCGCTCAACTACGTGGGTGGGTGGCGGACGACGGTCAGCCTGGCGCTCACCGGCCTCGACATCGAGGCCAAGGCGGCCCTTGTCGAAGCCGGGTTGTGGGAAGCCCTACCCGGGGGGCGACAGGCCTTCGCCGACGCCACCGTCGATCTGGTGCGCACCGACAGCTCCGATCCGGCCAGCAACGAGGCGGCCACCGCCCAACTGCGGATCACCGTCAAGGATCCCGACGAGGCCAAGGTGGGACGCCGCTTCACCGCCAAGGTCACCGAGCTGGCCCTGTCCAGCTACCCGGGCCTGTACCTTCTGTCATCGTCGAGCCAGGCCTACGGCGTGTACTGGCCGGCGGTGGTGCCCGTCGACCTGGTGCAAAGCGAGGTGGTCGTCGCCGGCCGCCGCCACGTCGTCGACCCGGTGATCGCCCCCGATCCCCCGGTCCGCGTCGAGCCCCCCCGGGCTCCCGCCCCCCTCCTACCGCCAGCAGGCGAAACGGTTCGGGCCCCCCTCGGTCGGCTGGCCGGCACCCGGTCGGGCGACAAAGGAGGCAACGCCAACCTGGGCGTCTGGGCCCGCACCGACGGAGCGTGGGCCTGGCTTGACGCCTGGCTCGACACGGCGCGCTTCAAGGCCCTGCTCCCCGAGACCGCAGCGTTGGAGGTGCAGCGTCATCGCCTGCCCAACCTGCGGGCTGTGAACTTCGTCGTCGAAGGCCTCCTCGGCGAAGGTGTGGCGTCGTCGGCCCGTATAGACGCCCAGGCCAAGAGCCTGGGCGAGTGGCTGCGGGCACGGATCGTGGACATTCCCCGAGATCTCCTGGAGGAACTTGCGTGAATGACCCCGTCGTCACCCTGACCGTCGCCGACGGGGTGGCCACCGTGACCCTCAACTCGCCGGCCAACCGCAACGCCCTGTCCCCGGCGCTCATCGACGGGCTCGGTGACGCCCTCGACGACGCCATCGTGGACCGCTCCGCCAGAGTCATCGTCCTCACCCACGTCGGTCCGGCGTTCTGCGCAGGAGCCGATCTCAAGGCTCGTGGCCACGCCTCGGACGCTCGACGCTCCATCCCCGAGATCCTGGCCGCCATCGCCGACAGCCCCAAACCGGTGGTGGCCCGGGTGTCCGGTCACGTCATGGCCGGCGGCGTCGGCCTGGTGGCAGCCTGCGACCTGTCGGTGGCCAGCGACGACGTCCGCTTCGGATTCACCGAGGTCCGCATCGGGGTGGCCCCGGCCATCATCTCCGTCGTCTGCCTGCCCAAGTTGGGGCGAGCCGACGCCGCAGAGCTGTTCTTGACCGGTGAGCGCATCACGGCCGCCCGCGCCGCTGCGATCGGGCTCATCAACCGCTGTGTGCCGGCAACCGAGCTCGACGCCACCGTCGACACCTGGGTTGGCGCCCTGATGGCCGGCGCCCCCGGCGCCCTGGCCGCCGCCAAGCGACTGATCGCCGAGGTGCCCGCCCTCGACCGTGACACCGCCTTCATCCGTGCCGCTGAGTGGTCGGCCGAGCTGTTCGCCTCCGAGGAGGCGACCGAGGGAATGGCCGCCTGGGTCGAGAAGCGGCCGGCCTCATGGGTGCCCCCCAAGGCCTGATGCGTTGCTACTGGGGAGCCAGGAACGCCCGGACGACCTCGGCCAAGCGGGCGGTGTCGGTCACCAGGGCCAGGTGACCGTCATCGTGGAGGTGGAGCGTGGCGCGAGGGAGGCCGGCGGCCAGCAGTCGGGCGTTGGCGGTCGGGATGATCGGGTCGTCGCGGCCGCCAATCACCAGGGTGCGTTGGCGGATGGTGGGTAGCCAGCCCAGGCTGGTCCAGCCGGCCACGGCCATCAGCTGGAAGAGATAGCCCCGCCGCGGTCCCAGGCGGCTCTCGGCATGCAACACGGGCCGGGCCCGTTCCGGCTCGTTGCGGAAGACTCCGCCGTAGAGGAGACCGGCCACCTGGCTGGCGTAATCGGGGTCACGGTGGCGCCTCGGAGTCAACATGCGGGCCAGAACCGACGGATGCGGAAGAACCATGAGCGCGCCGGGGGTGGTGGCCACCAGGACCAGACGATGGCAGCGCCGGGGGTTCTGCCAGGCGAACTGCTGGGCCAGCGCCCCACCCCACGAGATGCCGAGGACGTCAACCCGATCGTAGCCCAGATGGTCGAGGAGCTTGCCGACCATGCGGGCCAGCACCGCGAAGTGGTACGGCAGGGAGGGCGCCGGCGACCCACCCGTACCGGGCACGTCGAAGCGGATGACGGTCGTTGCCGGGTCGAAAGCCTCCACGAACGGCTCGAGCAACTCCAGGCTGGAGCCGATCCCGTTCATGAGCAACAGGGGCAGCCGGTCGCCGTCACCGATTCTGACACTGAGCCGCAACCGCTGGCCGTCGACCACCACGGTGCGCACCACCTCGTCACCGGGGGGAACCTCGGCACCGAGCCGGCCCGGAGGTGCAGTCTCAGGTGTCGAAGACATACGTCCCCGGAGATGCGGTCACCACCGGGAACCGGTCGTCGCCGAGAGTCGCAGGCGCCGTGCGCTTGTCACCGCTGCGCTCCGCCAGCCACGTCTGGTAGTCCTCCCACCACGAACCCTTCTGCTCCTCGGCGGCCTCCATCCACGCATCGGCGCTCGGCGGGTTGGTGGGCGCCACCCGGAACCGGGCCTTGGGGTTGTCCGGCGGGTTGACCAGTGAGGCGATGTGGCCGGCGGTGGACAGCACGAAGCGGATGTCGCCGCCCAGCATCTGGCTGGACTGATAGCAGTTCTGCCACGGGCAGATGTGATCGGCGATGCCGGCCATGATGTAGGCGTCGGTCTTGACAGTTGTCAGGTCGACCGATGAGCCGAGCATGGCCGATGCCCCCGGTGTGGTCAACGTGTTGTTCAAGGCCAGCTCGATGAAGTCGCGGTGGAGGCCGGCGGTCATGCGAGTGGCGTCGGAGTTCCAGAACAGCACATCGAAGGCCTTGGGTGCCTTTCCCTGCAGGTAGTTGTTGACCCAGTAGTTCCAGATGAGGTCGTTGGGTCGCAACCAGGCGAACACCTCGGCCAGAGCCCGGCCGTCGAGGAAGCCCGCCTTGGCCGATGCGTTGACGGCCTCCGCCGCCTGGCGGGCGTCGAGGGTGGCGGTCATCATGCCCGCCTTGTGCTGGTCGAGCAGGGTGACACCGAGGCCGAACGAGGCCACCTGGTCGGTCTGGCCGACGTCGGCCAGGTGACCCATGAGCATGGAGGCGATGATCCCCCCCGAACAGAAACCGAGCAACGAGGTCGTCTCTGCGCCGGTGATCGACCGGGCCGCCTCCATGGCCTCGACGATGGCCTGGCCGTAGGTGGACAGGTCCCAGTCGTGATGGCGGCGGTCGGGGTTGCGCCACGAGATCATGAACACCTGCTGGCCGTTGCGCACCAGGTGCTCCACGAAGCTCCGCCCCGGGGTCAGGTCGAGCACGTAGTACTTGTTGATGGTCGGGGGAACGATCACCAGGGGGATGGACGAGACCTTCTTGGTCTGCGGCTGATATTGGATCAGCTCGAACACGGGCGTGCGCAGGACGACCGAGCCCTCGGTGATGGCCACGTTCTCGCCGACGGCGAAGGCGTTGGGGGACACCATAGAGGGCACCCGGGGCGGCTGACTGAGGTCGCTGAGCAGGTTCCGCACGCCCCGCAGCACGCTGCGGCCGCCGGTGTCGAGCACCGCCTTGTAGGTCAAGGGGTTGAGGAAGGGGTTGTTGGACGGGGCCACGGCGTCGAGGAGGTTGTCGAGGGCGAAATCGATCTTGGTGGCGTCGGCCCAGTCGAGATGCACCTCGTCGCGCAGCTCGCTGAGGGTGTGGCCGACGGCCAGGTAGAGCTGCAGCATGGCCCACAACCCGGGCTGGGCCCGCCACGCAGGCTCGGCGAAGCGCTTGTCCTTGGGATCTGGTTCCAGGCTCGAACGGCGCAGGCCGATCCTGGCCGCCTCGGCGGTCAACCCGGCCAGCCTCTTCGCCACCGGTGCCGGCCGGCGGACGAGACCGAGCCCGAAGCGGGCCGTAGCTGCGCTGGGCAGGAGCCGGCGCAGAGGTCCGTTGGCGGCGTCGCTGAGCAGCAGGTCCAGTGGGGCGGCGACCTCCTCGGCCGCGGCGTCGTCAGCCATGGCCGAACAACATCCCGGCATCGAACCCGCTCACGCCTCGTCCCACCCGTCGAACTCTCGTCATTCCCTGATCCTGTCCCCGAACCTGCTCGTGCGCAACCTTCCGGGCTCTCCGCCTCTGTCGGGACTTCGATTCCTCGCCTCGAGTTGCTGGCCGCCATCGAGGCCCAGCGGGCCACGGTGCAGTTCCTCGTTCCCGCCATGTGGGCGCGGCCGTGGCCCGCGCCCCCGACCTCGACGGCTACAACCTGCCCTCCCTGGAGCTGGCTCTCCGGCGGGGGGCCGTGCCCCCTGCCGATCATCGAAGCCTTCAACGACCGGGGCGTAAGCTTCCAGGAGGGATTCGGGATGACCGAGACGGCCCCCGCAGCCGCATCGGGAATGGGCAGCGATGGCGATCCAGGAGCACTCACCGACAGCGCCGTGCCCGCCTGTGGATCCACCGCCCAAACCCCGTCGGCGGTCGTCACCAACTGCACGTCAATCGTCCCGTCGGTAAAATGAGACGTACGTATCGTTTTCTGCCCGGGCGGCCAGCCGTCCCGGACTGAGGAGGCTCCCCGTGTTCGAGTGGTCCGATGAGCACCGCATGATGATCGACGCCGTGCGCCAGTTCATCGACAAAGAGATCGTTCCTTACCGTCGCGAGCTCGAGCACGGCGACCTTCCGCCCTACGAGCTGCTCCGCAAGATGTTCTCCACGTTCGGCATCGACGCCGCTGCCCGGGTCAGCTGCGAGCGTCGCCTCGACGCCGAGGAGGCCGCACAGACCGGACCGTCGAGGACCGGGGCCACCGACGGTGCCATCACGGACACCAGCGGAGCCTCCACGCCGAGTGGCGGCTCGGACCCGGCCATGAGCCTCATCCCGACCATAGAGCTGTGCCGGCACTGCCCGGGCATGGTCACCGCCCTGGGTGTGTCGGTGGGACTGACGGCGGCGGCCATCTCGGCCAAGGGAACGCTGACCCAGAGGCGGCGCTGGGTGCCGGACCTGGCCAGCCTGGCCACCATCGGGGCGTGGGCCATCACCGAGCCCGGGTCAGGCTCCGACGCGTTCGGCTCGATGCGCTCCACTGCGCGCTGCGACGGTGACGAGTACATCTTGAACGGCTCCAAGACCTTCATCACGAACGGTCCCTACGCCGACATCATCGTGTTCATCTGCAAGCTCGACGACGGAAACCCGCCAGGAGAGCGCAAGGTCCTGTCATTCGTGCTGGACAAGGGCATGGCCGGCCTGGAGCAATCCAAGCCGCTGCGCAAGATGGGCATGCACTCCTCGCCCACCGGCGAGATCTTCGTCGATGATGTCCGCGTCGGGCGGGACCGCCTGATCGGCGAGACCGAGGACGTGGAGGGCGGCGGGCGCGCCGGCGCCAAGACGACCTTCGCCCAGGAACGGGCCGGGGTGGCGGCCATGGCTCTCGGCATCATCGAGTCGTGCCTGGAGGTGTCGGTCGCCTACGCCAAGGACCGCGTCCAGTTCGGCGAGCCGATCGGTAACTTCCAGCTCATCCAGGACAAGTTGGCCCGCATGGAGGTGGCCCGACTCAATGTGTCGAACCTGGTGTACCGCTACGTGGAGATGAGCATCGCGGGCCGGAGCCTGACGCTGGCCGAAGCCTCGGCCATGAAGCTTTACTCCGCCCGGGCGGCATCGGAGGTCGCCATGGAGGCCGTCCAACTCTTCGGTGGCAACGGTTACATGGCCGAATTCGGCGTCGAGCAACTGGCCCGCGACGCCAAGGTGCTGCAGATCTACGCCGGTACCGACGAGATCCAAATCACCCACATCGCCAAGGACCTGCTGCGCCGCTGAGCCGTGGCTCCTGGGCGTCGATGGACCAGCCTCGACGCCTATGGATCCGCCAGCTGCTCCAGCATCCCCGCCAGCTCGGGGGGCTCGGGTAGCCCGGCGGCCTGCAGACAGGCCCGTGCTTGCTGGAGGAACTCGCGTGCCGAACCGGCGTCGCCGCGCTGGCCGGCGGTCATGGCCAACCCCATCAACACCGATGACTCTCCGTTCGGGCCCCCAAACGTCCGTCCCAAGGTCACCGCCTGGGTGGTGTACTGCGCAGCCTTCTCCGGTTGCCCACTGACCAGGTAGAGGTTGGACACGCCGATGCTGGACTGGATGACGAACGGGCCGGCCTTTCCGTCCTCGAACTTGGCGAGCGCCTCGAGCGCGACCTCGAGGGCCTCAGCGGTTCGCTCGACCGAGGCCAGGGCATCGCTCACGGTCTCCAACGCCATCCCCGCCGTCACCGCGTCCGGGAGGGTCCGAGCGAAGCGGGCATTCTCCTGCAGGACCTCAACCGAGGCCCCGGCTTCACCGCCCTGGAACAGCGCCATCCCCAGCCCCGTGCGCAGCTGCACCTGCCAGCGAGGATCGGTGAGTGACACGGCCAGCTCCAATCCGACCCGGAATCGAGCGACCGCCGGCCCCGGGCGGCCGGCGGCCAGCAGCACGTTGGCGGCTGCGCCGTAGATCTCCGACTCGAGCGTGTGATCACCAAGGCGTTGCGCTGACGCCGCACACTCGTCGATTTCGGCGATCCCGGCGTCGACCCGTCCAGTCGATGCCTGAAGGACGGCGAGCTGAAGCCGGACCCGCACCTCGTCCGCGCCGCCGCCACGGGCCGCCAGGAGCTCTGCGGCGCTGCGCAGCGCCCCCTCGGCATCGGACCACCGACCCTCCGATCCGGCCTCCCGTGCTGCGCCCAGCAGCCCGTCGATCTCGGGATCCCCGGTGGAACCCGAACCGGTTGCACTCGTTTGCTCCGCCACAGCTCCCCCCCGATCCTGAAGGAGACGACCGTAGCGCGTACCCGATCCCGTGGTTGGCGGCATTCGACCCGACCACAACGGCTGTCACAGCGACGTTTACCGGCTCAGTCATCCCACTGTTCAGTCAGCCCACTTGACGAGGCCGGCCGATCGCTGGCGGGTGCCGATCCCGGAGATACCGATCATCGCTGAGACCACCGGACCGCTTGGTCGAGCGGGCGTGCAGCTCCGAGCGATGGTGACTCGGGTGGGGATGTACGGGTCTAGGGTCGGGTAGAGGGGGTCATGTGACTGCTGAGCAAGCTCCGGGTCGGCCCGGCGAGCCCGACGAGAACCAGAACGGACCGCACTGGCTGCGTCCCCAACGTCCGTCGTCGAGAACCAGCCCCGATCTGCCCGAGACCGCCCTGTACCGCCTCAAGCGCACGGTGCTCGGACCGCCGCTGGTAAGCGAGGAGCTCACCAGCGAGCGACTCGGCAAGCCGGTGGCCCTGGCCGTGCTCTCCTCCGATGTCATGTCCTCGGCCGCCTACGGGACCGAGTCGATCCTGACCATCCTCATCCCGGTTGCCGGGTTGGGGGCCTTCCGGCTCATCACCCCCATCACCGCCCTGCTGCTGGTGGTGCTGGGCGTGGTCTGCATCTGTTACCGCGACGTCGTCAAGCACTACCCGGTCTCCGGTGGGTCCTACGTGGTCAGCCGGGAGAACTTCGGTCCGACGACCGCACTGGTCCCGGGTGCCGCCCTCCTCTGCAGCTACACCCTGACCGTGGCCGTGTCGATCGCCGCTGGGGTGGACGCGGTGATCTCCGCGTTCCCGGGCCTGGGTCATCCGGTGCTGCTGTCGATCCTGTTCGTGGTCCTGCTGTCGTTCGGAAACCTGCGCGGGATCCGAGAAGCGGGCCGACTCTTCGCCATCCCCACGTACTGGTTCCTGGCCAGCATGGCCTCGGTGATCGTCGCCGGCGTCAGCCACCTTGCGAACGACGGCCACCTCCTTCACGTGGTGGCCGCCCCCGGCCAGCTCCGACTGAACCACGCCGGTGGGGGGCTGCTGGTCGGCGCCGGGGTGTTCATCTTCCTCAAGGCATTCGCCAACGGCGGGTCGGCCATGACCGGCATGGAGGCGATCTCCAACGCCGTCCCGCTGTTCCGCGATCCCCAGATCCCCAACGCCCGGCGCACGTTGCTGCTCATGGCCAGCATTCTCGGCGTGCTGTTCCTCTCCGTCTCGTTGTTCTCAGCCCTCACCCACGCGGTGCCCTACCACTCGGGGACCCCGACGGTGCTCTCCCAGATCGGTCGGCAGGTCTTTGGGCACAGCACGCTGGCCAACGTGGGGTTCTACTCGCTGCAGCTCAGCACCGCCCTGATCCTCATCCTGGGCGCCAACACCAGCTTCAACGGGTTCCCGCTGCTGGTCAGCTCCATTGCCAACGACGCCTACCTGCCCCGCCCGTTCACCACTCGAGGTCATCGCCTGGTGTACTCCAACGGCATCGTGGCGCTCGCCGCCCTGTCGGTGCTGCTGCTCGTCGTCACCGGGGCCAAGGTCACATCGCTGATCCCGCTCTACGCCTGCACGGTCTTCACCGGGTTCACCATGGCCGGGGCAGGCATGGTCCGCTACCACCTGACCCACCGTGACCCCGACCGGCGTCGACGGCTGATTGGGGACGGCACTTCGTTCGTGGCCAGCGCCGTCGTCACCTTGATCTTCGTGAGCACCGAGTTCACTGCGGGGGCGTGGGCCGTGGTGGTCGTCATCCCCCTGATCGTCTTCGGGTTGTCGCGTACCAACCGGCGCTATCAGGCGGAGGGCCGGGTGCTGGCTGAAGAGGCTGCGCCGCCGGGCACGGC
>JALZAH010000017.1 GCA_030948425.1 Actinomycetota bacterium | reverse complement strand
GGGCCCTCCTCGATCCGACGCCCGACACGGACGCCACCGACACGGAAGCAGGACCGGAGATGGCCACCGATTCGTCGGTCCGCCCCGAAGACCAGCCAGACTCCTACCCCCCTGAAGCGGCTCAAGCCGAGAGCGGAGAAGCGTGACCAGTCCCCTCGCCCAGTACCACATTCCGGGGGTCTTCGAGCAGACCAACCGGGGAGAGAAGAGCTATGACCTGTTCTCCCGGATGCTCGAGGAGAACATCATCTTCCTCGGTACCCCGATCGATGACTACGTGGCCAACGCGGTGTGCGCCCAGATGCTCTACCTGGAGTACAAGAACGCCGATCGAGACATCAACCTGTACATCAACTCGCCGGGTGGCGAGATCACCGCTCTGTTTGCCATCTACGACACCATGAAGTTCGTGAAGAACGACATCTCCACGTTCTGCTACGGACAGGCGGCGTCAGCTGCCGCGGTCATCCTGGCGGGGGGCACGGCGGGGAAGCGCTTCACATTGCCCCACGCCCGCATCTTGATCCACCAACCTCATGGCGGCGTGGCCGGGCAGGCCGCAGACATCGAGATCCAGGCCAAGGAGATTCTCTCCATGCGCGACCTGCTCAACCAGATGCTGGCCACTGATACCGGCCAGACCGTCGAGCGGGTGGCCAAGGACACCGACCGGGACTTCATCATGAGCGCCGACGAGGCCAAGGACTATGGCGTCGTCGATGAGGTCATCAGCACGAGGGACCTGGCGGCGATTCCTCAAGCCGCCGGCGTGTCCTAGAGAAGAGGGGGTACACCGATGGCCAAGTTCGGAGAGTCGAGCGATCTCGTCAAGTGTTCGTTCTGCGGGAAGTCTCAGAAGCAGGTCAAGAAGCTCATCGCCGGCCCCGGCGTCTACATCTGTGACGAGTGCATTGACCTGTGCAACGACATCATCGAGGAGGAGCTCTCCGAGGGTTCCGAGGTCCACTTCGAGGAACTACCCAAGCCAACTGAGATCTCCGCTTTCCTCAACGACTACGTGATCGGCCAGGAGCGGGCCAAGAAGATCCTGTCGGTGGCCGTCTACAACCACTACAAGCGGGTGCAGTCGGGGGGCTACGCCGACAGTGATGTCGAGTTGCAGAAGTCGAACATCCTGCTCCTGGGCCCGACGGGGTGCGGCAAGACCTTTCTGGCCCAGACGCTCGCCCGGATGCTCAACGTCCCGTTCGCCATTGCCGACGCCACGGCGCTCACCGAGGCCGGATATGTGGGCGAGGACGTGGAGAACATCCTGCTCAAGTTGATCCAAGCCGCCGACTATGACGTGAAGAAGGCGGAGACCGGGATCATCTACATCGATGAGATCGACAAGATCGCCCGCAAGAGTGAGAACCCGTCGATCACCAGGGATGTCTCGGGCGAGGGGGTGCAGCAGGCGCTGCTCAAGATCCTCGAGGGGACAACAGCGTCCGTGCCTCCCCAAGGAGGGCGCAAGCACCCCCACCAGGAGTTCATCCAGATCGACACCACCAACATCCTCTTCGTCTGCGGTGGGGCGTTCGCCGGGTTGGATCGTATCATCGACGCTCGCCTCGGCCATCAGGGCATTGGCTTCGGTGCCGAGATTCGACGCAGTCGACCTCAAGCTGAGGGTGAGCTTTTGGCCCAGGTCCTGCCCGAGGATCTCCTCAAGTTCGGGTTGATCCCCGAGTTCGTCGGACGGCTGCCGGTGATCGGGGCGGTCTCCAGTCTGGACCGCGCAGCGCTGGTGCGCATCCTGGTCGAGCCCAAGAGTGCCCTGGTCAAGCAGTACCAGAAGGTCTTCGAGCTCGACGGCGTGGAACTGATGTTCAGCGACGAGGCACTCCAAGCCGTCGCCGAGCAGGCCATGCTGCGCGCTACCGGGGCGCGTGGTCTGCGAGCCATCCTCGAAGAGGTGCTCCTGGAGGTCATGTATGACCTTCCCAGCCGCACCGACATCGGTCAGTGCGTCATCGACCGGTCCGTTGTCCTCGAGCGGGTCAACCCGACCCTCGTGCCTCGCACCGAGCCGGTCAAGGAGACTCGGCCCCGGCGGGCGGCATCCTGAAGCACAGCACCCGGTGCCACCTAGGGGCGAGCCGTGGATCTCGGTGATGCCCTGGCGTGGCTGGACCGCCACCAGAACCTCGAGCGCATGCTCGCCGATCGGTCCCGGGCGGTACCGAACCCGGCCCGGATGGCCAGGTTGGTGCAGGTGCTGGGTGATCCCCAGACGGCAGTGCCGGTCATCCACGTCACCGGCACCAATGGCAAGACCTCGACGGCGCGAGCCATCGCTCAGCTGCTCAGTGTCAAGGGTCTGAGCGTCGGGACCTTCACCAGCCCCCATCTGGAGTCGATCAACGAGCGCATCACCGCCCACGGTGAGGCGATCGACGATGACACGCTGGCCGAGCTGCTGAGCGACATCGCCGACCTGGAGGGACTCGTCTCGGCGGAGCTGCGCCCCACGTGGTTCGAGATCCTTGCCGCCGCCGCTTTCCGCTTCTTCGCCGACCGGCCCGTCGACGTCGCCGTCGTCGAGGTGGGCCTGGGCGGACGGTGGGATGCGACGAACGTGGTCGATGCGGATGTGGCCGTGGTGACGAATGTGGGCCTGGATCACACCGAGCTGCTCGGCCCCAGTCGATCCGACATCGCCCGGGAGAAGGCCGGGATAGTCAAGAAGCGCTCCGTGCTGGTGCTGGGCGAGCGCGATGCCCAGCTGCGGGCCATCTTCGAGAGGGAGGACCCGACAGCGCTGTGGTTGGCGGGCCGGGACTACGGCTGCAGCCGCAACGACCCGGCGGTCGGGGGGCGGGTGCTGAACCTGCAAACCCCGGGGGCAACCTACGAAGGGCTGTGGCTGGACCTGCACGGTCGCCACCAGGCCGAAAACTTCGCCACCGCGGTGGCAGCCACCGAGGCGTTCTTCGCAGCCCCCGTCGAGGAGCCACTGGTCCGCCAGGCGGCGGCGACCGTACGCTCGCCGGGGCGCATGGAGGTCGTCGGACGCCGGCCCCTGGTGATCCTCGACGGGGCCAAGAACCCCGATGGGGCATCAGCTGCCGCTTCCACCCTCGCCGAGGAGTTCGGCGAGGCCCGGTCTCGCATCTTGGTCGTGGGCATGCTCGGGGGTAAGGACCCGACCGAGATGCTCACCGCCCTTGACGCCGGGCATGCCCGCCTGGTGGTGGCCTGCCTGCCGCCGTCGCCCCGGGCGTTGCCGGCCGCTGAGGTGGCCGCCGCCGCCGCCACCCTGGGCGCCGAGGCGGAGGTGGTGGAGTCCGTGGCCGACGCCGTGCGCGTGGCCATCGACCGGGCAACAGCCGACGACGTGGTCCTCGTGACCGGCTCTTTGTACGTGGTGGGTGCGGCGCGAGCCACCTTTGCTGGGCAGGTCCACTGAGCGACGGTGCCCCGGGAGTCGACGGTCCGATCGTTGGCTACTCTGCCAGCCCATGGACCGCACGTTCGTGATCTGCAAGCCCGATGCCGTCGAACGCGGCCTGGTCGGTGAGATCCTTGGGCGCTTCGAGCGCAAGGGCCTGCGCATCACGGCCGCCGAGCTTCGTCAGATCGAGCGGGAGGTAGCGATTCGACACTACGCCGAGCACGAGGGCAAGGCGTTCTTCGAGGATCTCCTGGCCTTCATCACCCGCTCGCCGGCCGTTCTGGTGGTGCTGTCCGGACCAGCGGACACCTGGGCCGTGGTACGGGCCCTCATGGGGGCCACCAACCCGGCGACGGCCGCTCCGGGCACGATCCGTGGTGATCTGGCGGTCGAGACGACCGAGAACCTGGTCCATGGCTCGGACTCGGCGGCCAGCGCAGAAGCCGAGATCGCCTTGTGGTTTCCCGCTCTGGCCGGCTGATCCGGGATTCGCTGCCAACCCAACCCTGGCCGACAGGCACATCTGACCAGAAAGTGGCCAACCCGCCTCGCCGGTAGGGGTCTCGAGAGGTTAGCCTCACGAGGCCAGAGACAGGCGGATGGCCCTCTCTGGGCGGATGGTCGAGGCCTGCCTGGGCCTGTACCTTGGCATCTCAACCTCCGAACCCTTTACTGGAGGCCCAGCTCGTGTCTGACAACCCCTTCTCCGGCTTCTTCGGCCGGGACATGGCCGTGGATCTCGGCACCGCCAACACGCTCGTCTACGTCCGTGGTCGCGGCATCGTGCTCAACGAGCCTTCGGTCGTCGCTGTCAACATCAAAGATGATCGTCCGCTGGCGGTGGGCATGGAAGCGAAGCGGATGATCGGACGCACACCGAGCCACATCCAGGCCATCCGCCCCCTGCGCGACGGGGTGATCGCCAACTTCGACATCTGCGAGAAGATGCTGGCCTACTTCATCCGGCGGGTCCACGGCTCAAGGCGCTTCGCCAAGCCACGCATGGTCATCTGCGTGCCTTCGGGGATCACCGGGGTCGAGCAGCGGGCCGTCCAGGAAGCGGCCGAATCGGCCGGCGCCCGCAAGCCGGCGTTCATCATCGAGGAGCCCATGGCCGCGGCCATCGGGGCCGGGTTGCCGGTACACGAGCCGACCGGGAACATGGTCGTTGACATCGGCGGGGGAACGACCGAGGTCGCCGTCATCTCCCTCGGGGGCATCGTGACCAGCCAGTCGGTGCGCATCGGAGGCGACGAACTGGATGAGGCCATCATCCAGTTCATCAAGAAGGAGTACAGCCTGGCGCTGGGCGAGCGCACCGCTGAGGAGATCAAGATCGCCCTGGGGTCGGCCTGCCCGCTCGAAGAGGAGCTGCACGCCGAGATCCGTGGTCGCGATCTCATCACCGGCCTGCCGAAGACCATCGTGACCACAACTGAGGAGATCCGCGAGGCCATCGAGGAGCCGGTGTCGGCCATCGTGGACGCCGTCAAGGTCACCTTGGACAAGACTCCACCCGAGTTGGCGGCCGACATCATGGAGCAGGGCATCGTCCTGACCGGGGGTGGCGCGCTCCTCCACGGCCTCGATGCCCGGCTGGCGGCCGAGACCGGCATGCCCCTGCTCATCGCCGACAATCCCCTCCAGTCCGTGGCCATCGGCAGCGGCCAGTGCCTGGAGGAGTTCGACGTCCTGAAGGGCGTTTTGATGTCGTCGACGAGCCGCTGAGCCTGGTTCCCGCCTTACGTGGCCACCTACCGACGACGGTCTCGCACGCGCTCGATCCTCATCGTGGCCGTACTCGTCGCCATCACACTCATCACCCTTGACTCCCGGAGCAATGGCCGCGGGGCCCTGGGCAGTCTCCGGGGCAAGGTAGGCGACGTCTTCTCGCCGGTGCAGAGCGCCACCCACAGCGTCCTGGCTCCGATCGGCAACTTCTTGACGGGGGCGGCCAGCTACGGCTCGCTGCGATCGGAGAACCAGCGCCTCAGGGACCAGCTGGCGGGCATGCAGGCCCAGGCGGTGGCGTCGTCTGCGCTCCGGAGTCAGGCCCAGGCGGTGCTGGCTCAGGCCCACCTCAGCTTCGTCGGTTCGGTCCCAACCGTGCTCACCCGGGTGATCGACCAGGGCTCGTCCAATTTCGAGAACACCGTCACCATCGATAAGGGCAGCGCCGATGGGGTCGCCGTCGGCCAGCCGGTGGTGGCCTCCGGTGGCCTGGTCGGTGACATCAGCGCGGCCTCTGCGAAGACGTCGACGGTCGATCTGCTGACCGACCCGAACTTCGTCGTTGGCGTCCGCCTCGACGTCAATGTGGTGGCGTCCGCTCAGGGCTACGGCCGCTCCTCGTTGCTGCGGGTCACCTTCGATCAGCCGCCCGACCCCGGGTTTCACCTTGGGGTGGGCGAAGCCCTGGTCACCAGCGGTCTAAATCTGGAAAAGTTCCCCCCTGGCATCCCGGTGGCGACGGTGGCCTCGGTGCATGACCCGGCGGGCGCACCGAACCCCATCGTCACGCTGCGGCCTCGGGTCGATCTGTCCAAGCTCGACTATCTGAGCGTCGAGCTGTGGTCCCCGCCATGAGCACCGCGGCGGCGTCCAAGCTTCGCCTCATGGTGGTCCTGGTCGGCGCAGTCATCGTCCAGACCACGCTGGCGTCGGATGTGCGCGTGCTCGGCGTCGCCCCCGACCTGTTGCTTCTGGTCGCCATCTGCGGCGGTCTGGTGGCCGGCTCGGAGGTCGGTTGCCTGCTTGGCTTCGTGGCCGGGTTGGCCGCCGACACCTTCTTGACGGCCACGCCGTTCGGCTTGTCGGCCCTCACCTATTGCCTGGTGGGCTTCGCCGTGGGTGTGTTGCGGAACAACGTGCTTCGCGACAGCTGGTTGCTCGCCCCGATCGTCACCTTCGTGGCCACCATGGTCGGCGTGGGCGGTTTCGTGGCCTTCGGTGATGTGGTCGGCCAGACCGGGCCGAGTGCCGCCGGGAGCTCGTGGGTCATCCGTGTCGCTCTGGTCGAAGGGGTCTGGGCCGCAGCCCTGTCGATCGCCGTCCACCCCTTGGTGGCCCGAGCCGCCCGAGGGCTGGTGGCGGTCGAACGCCTCGATGGCCGACCGGATCTCTTGCCCGCGCGGTGATAGAGAAGTACGCAGTGACGGAATCGCCCCAGACGTGACCACTCCCAGCGAGAG
>JALZAH010000007.1 GCA_030948425.1 Actinomycetota bacterium | reverse complement strand
GGGGTGCTCCTCGGGTTCGTCGGCGACGAAGGCGGCCGCCACCATCCCGGCCGAGCCCACTGCCGGCACCTGGAAGACCTGGGTGCTCGCCTCTGCCGACCAGATCAAGGTTCCCCCTCCTCCGGCTGCGGGTTCACCCCAGGCCACGGCCGAGCTGGCCGAGGTGAAAGACCTGGCGGCCCGTCGTACCGGCGACCAGATCGATGCCGCCCACAAGTGGGGTGACTACCCGGCCACCGAGCCGTGGACGCTGGCCGACATGCGGTTGGTGTCGGAGAAGTCCAAGAACCCGCCCCTGGCCAGCCGGGGCTACGCCTTGGTGAGCGTGGCCATGGCCGACGCCATGACCGCCGCCTGGCACTGGAAGGAGATCTACAACCGCGCTCCCCCGAAGGGGGTGGCCACGGTGCTCCCGGCCACCGCCGACCCGTCCTATCCGTCGGAGCACGCCGCCCTGGCCGGCGCCGCCAGCCGGGTGCTCGGGTACCTGTTCCCCGAGGCATCCCAGGCCACCTACGACGAGATGGCGGCCCAGGCCGGTGACTCCCGCGTGGAGGCCGGTACCAACTTCCGCAGCGACGTCACCGCCGGCCTCGAGCTGGGGAGGGAGGTGGCCGATGCCGTCATCGCCTATGCCCGGACCGACGGGGCCAGTGACAGCGGCAACGTCAACCGTCCCCTCGGCACCGGCTTCTGGGAGGCCCCGCCCGACAACCCCGGCAACACCCAGGCCGTCGAGCCCCAGGCCGGCACCTGGAAGACCTGGTCAGCGGCGGTGAAGACGATGGTGCCGGGCCCCCCGCCGGCCTACGGCTCCGACGAGCACCTGACCCAGGCCCGGCAGGTCTACGACGTCAGCCAGCACCTCACCGACGACCAGAAGCGCATCGCCGAGTACTGGGCCGGGGGCTCGGGCACGCCGCTGCCCCCGGGCATCTGGAACCAGATCACCCTCGACAAGGTCCGCCAATCGGCCCCGATGTCCACGCCACAACTGGCCCGAACCTTCGCCGTGCTCAACACCGCGCTCAACGACGCCGGCATCGCCGCCTGGGCCACCAAGTACACCTATTGGTCGGCCCGTCCGGTGAACGCCATCCGCGATCTCGGCATCGACCCGGCATGGAAGCCATTGTTGCCAACGCCCGTGTTCCCGTCCTACGTGTCGGCGCACTCGACCTACTCGGCCGCCGCCGCCGAGGTGCTGGCCCACCTGTTCCCGACCGATGCCGCCAAATGGCGGCAGATGGCCGACGAGGCGGGCGTGTCCCGGATCTACGGGGGCATCCACTACCCGGTGGACAATACCGAGGGCCTGAAGCTGGGCAAGGCGGTCGGCGCTTCCTCCGTCCGACGAGCCCGACACGATGGCGCAGATGCGACCGCCACACACTGATTCGGCCGCCCGTCCCCTCGGGCCCGCAACGCTCGCCAAGCTCGCCATGCCCGTAACGCTCGCCATGGTCGTCATCCTGGCTGCCGCGTGTGGCTCGGGCTCCAAGGCCAACTCAGCCGCCCCGCCGACCCGGGCCGCCAGCGGGGCCATCACCGCACCTCCCACCACCAAGACGCCGGCCGACGCCCCCCGGAGATCCGAGCCCTACTGGGTGACCGCCGCCGACTACACGGGCACCGGTACCACCGTCACCGCCCTGTTCGAGATCGGTGCCGACGCCCTGCAATGGCGCATCACCTACCGCTGCCAGACGTCGCCGTTCACCGCCATCGCCCTGAAGGAAGCCGGCGAGGCCCTCAAGCGACCGATGGCCGACGCCACCAGCTGTGACGCCGAAGGCAAGGGCTTCGCCTCCCAGGCGGGCCGCTTCGCCCTCAAGATCGACACAGCGGGCACCTGGGGGGTGAAGGTCGAACAGCAGGTCGACTCGCCGTTGCAGGAGCCTGAGACCGAGGCCATCAGCGCCGGCCAGATCCTCCGTACAGGCGCCATGCACGCCGTCGATCGCCCGGGGGAGGGAACCGCCAAGCTGGTCCGCCTGGCCGACGGGAGCCAGGTCATCCGCCTCGACAACTTCTACACCGCCATCAACTCCGACCTCGAGGTGCGCCTCAGCCCTCTTCCCGACCCTCGGACCACCGACGAGATCGCCGCCGCCCCCTTCGTCACCGTCGCGCCCCTCAAGGCCACCGTCGGCTCGATGAACTATCCGGTGCCCCCGGACCTCGACCTGTCGGGGTACCAGTCGATCGTCATCTGGTGCGAGATCACCAGGAACGCCTACGCCGCCGCCCAGTTCCCGGCGTCGGGCTGACGGGGCGAGACCCCGGCGGAAGGACTCAGCACCCCACCCCTTGGGTACCATCCGACCGGGAGCACCCACCGCTGAACGCAGGAGAGATCATGAGCCAGATCGGCGACCTGTTGAGCCGGAGCAGTTGCTCCCAGTGCGGAGCGAAGGTCTTCATGACCGACGAGGGCAGGGTGGCCTGCGAGGGTTGCCAGGTGCCCACGGAAGAGTGCACGTGCGAGGGCGCAGCCAAACCCGACACGTCACTGCCCGTCTGAGACGTGCGACATCCCCGATCCAGCTGACGACGGGCCGCCGCCCTCCACCGTGACGGAGGCGGCCGGAGGGGTGGCCGGGATGGCCGCGGCGGCCGATGGCTCTGCGGTGATCGTCGAGCCGCCCGGCCCCAAGAAGCGGTGGCGGGCGTGGCCGATCCTGCGCCTGGTTGCCGTCGCCGTGCTGGCCGTGGTCGCGGTCAACCTGGTGGCCGGCCGCCGCGACGAGCTCGAAGGTGCCACCGCCATCCTCGGCGACATCCGGTGGGAGTGGCTCGTGCTGGCTCTGACGATCGAGGTGACGTCGGTGGTGGCCTTCGCCGAGGTGGAACGGCGGATGTTGGGAGCGGGCGGCCTGCGGGTGGGGCTGTGGCCCCTCAGCGGCATCGCCCTGGCCGGTAACTCGATCCAGAACTCCCTCCCGGGAGGTGTGGC
>JALZAH010000005.1 GCA_030948425.1 Actinomycetota bacterium | reverse complement strand
GCACCGAGGTGACCACGGTGTTCGGGCGGTCGATGAGGGCCAGTTTGAGGGCCAGTGCGCTCTGGCCGTGGAGCAGGTTGGCCAGGCTGCGGGTCCCGACGACGAACTCCGGGATGACAATGGTGATGACGTCGTTGTTCCACCGCTGGTCGAGCTCGTCGAGGTAGGCCTCGACAGGCGCCACCAGATCGCGGTAGCGGGAGTGGACGATCTCCAGGGGGGCGTCGAAGCCGAAGCGCCGCCATTCCGACTGCATCTCCTGCTGCTCGTCCTCGTCGGTGGCGACGTACAGGGCCAGGAGGTGGTCGGGGCGCATCGACCGGGCGTAGTTCAGTGCCACTACCACGCCCTTGTGCACCCGACCCACCAGCACGACCACGGTGTGGTGGAGGTCGTGGCGGCGGACGTCCTCCGGCGTGAGGGCCAGGGCCCCGGCCAGGGAGGAGTAGTGGCGCCGGATGCCCTTGAACATGAGGATGATCATCGGGACGACGACGATGGGCACCCAGGCCCCGATGGTGAACTTGGTGATGCCCACGATCAGGGTGACGATCCCGGTGGCCACCGCGCCCACCGCGTTGATCATCGAGCCGCTACGCCACCCCGGATCCTTGTCCTTGAGGTGGTGGCGGACCATCCCGGCCTGGCTGAGGGTGAAGGAGGTGAACACGCCGATGGCGTAGAGCGGGATCAGGGCGGTGGTCACACCGCCGAAGGCGACGATCAGGCCGGAGGCGGCCAGGGCCAGGAAGACCACGCCGTTGGAGAACACCAGGCGGTCGCCCCGGTTGGAGAACTGGTGGGGCAGGTAGCCGTCGGCGGCGATGATCGACGACAGCCGGGGGAAGTCGGCATAGGCGGTGTTGGCCGCCAGGACCAGGATGGCGGCGGTCGCGAACTGCAGGATCCAGTAGAACGGCCCTCCGCCGATGACCACCCGGGACATCTGGGAGAGCACCGTCTCCGAGTGCGTCGGGTAGGGGCTGAGCCGGTGGGCCAGCAGGGAGACGCCGAAGAACAGCGACCCCAGGATGATCGCCATCCACATGAGGGTGGTCGCCGCGTTCTTGGGGCTCGGCTTACGGAAGGCCGGGACGCCGTTGGAGATCGCCTCCACCCCGCTTAGGGCGACGGCGCCCGAGGAGAAACCCCGCAGCAGCAGGAACAGCCCGAGCGATCCACCCGTCTCCCGGACGCCATCGAACTTCGACGGGTCGAAGGGGACGGGACGGAGGTGGCCGAAGTAGGAGCGGAAGAGCCCGATGAGCAGCATCCCGCCCAGGCTGACGATGTAGATGTACGTGGGAAAGGCGAAGATCTTTCCGGATTCCTTCGCCCCTCGCAGGTTGACGATGGTGATGAAGGCGATCAGGACCAGGCAGAGGAGCACCCGGTGCTTGGCCAGGCCCTGGAACGTCGGTATGGACACGATGGCGGCCACCCCGGCCGAGATCGACACCGCCACGGTGAGCACGTAGTCGACCAGCAGCGAGGCCCCCGCCACCAGTGACGGCGTCTCCCCCAGGTTCTCCCGGCTCACGATGTAGGAGCCGCCGCCGCTCGGGTAGGCGAAGATCGTCTGCCGGTAGGAGAAGGCCACGATCGCCAGCAGGAGGGCCACGGCCATAGCGATGGGGATGAGCTTGGAGAGCCCCAGCGTCAGGCTGGAGGCACCCAGCGCAGTGACGAACAGGATCTCCTCGGTGGCGTACGCCGTCGAGGAGATGGCGTCGGAGGAGAAGACCGGGAGCCCGATCCACTTCGGGATGCGCTGATGGTCCATCTCCTCGGACGCCAAGGGGCGACCGACCATGAGGCGCTTCAACATGCTCAGCACAGGAACGGAACGATACGCCGCCCGTTCACGGTGGCCGAATCAGGACCCCGTCGCGCCGGCGGTAGGGTCGACCTCCATGGCCAACGCCGCCCAGTTCATCTTCACCATGCGGAAGGTCAGCCGCTTCCACCCTCCTGACAAGGAGGTGGTGAAGGACATGACGCTGGCCTTCTACCCCGGCGCCAAAATCGGCGTGATCGGCCCCAACGGCTCGGGCAAGTCGTCGCTGCTGCGGATCATGGCCGGCACCGACGACGGCTTCACCGGCGAGGCCCGCCTCTCCCCCGGCTTCACGGTGGGTCTGCTCGAGCAGGAGCCGCACCTCGACCTGGCCAAGGACGTCAAGGCCAACGTGATGGACGGCGTGGGCGCCGTGGCCGACCTGCTGCACCAGTACGACGCCGTGCTGGCGCGCTATGCGGACCCCGACGCCGACTTCGACAAAATCGGCGAGGAGCAGGCCCGGCTCGAAGCGGAGATCGAGGCCAAGGGGGCCAACGACCTCGAGCGCCAGATCGAGATCGCCATGGACGCCCTCCGCCTGCCGCCAGGGGACGCCGAGGTGGCGACCCTCTCCGGCGGTGAGCGCCGTCGGGTCGCCCTGTGCCGGCTGCTGCTGTCGAAGCCCGACCTGCTCCTCCTCGACGAGCCGACCAACCATCTCGACGCCGAGTCGGTGGCCTGGCTGGAGCGCACCCTGCAGGATTACGCCGGAACCGTGGTGGCCATCACCCACGACCGGTACTTCCTCGACAACGCGGCCAAGTGGATCCTGGAGCTGGCGAACGGCCGGGGGACGCCGTTCGAGGGCAACTACACCAGCTGGCTGGAACAGAAGCAGGAGCGCCTCCGGCTGGAACAGAAGGCGGACAGCGCCCGGGCCAAGACCCTGGAACGGGAGCTGGAGTGGGTGCGGATGGGGGCCAAGGCCCGCCACGCCAAGTCCAAGGCCCGCCTCGACGCCTACGACAAGCTCTTCGCCGAGGCCCGCGACGCGGAATCCGGCGCCCGGCGCCTGGAAATCGCCATCCCGCCGGGCGAGCGCCTAGGCGACGTGGTCATCGAGGTCGAGGGCCTGACCAAGGCATACGACGACAAGCTGCTCATCGAGGATCTGTCGTTCTCGCTGCCGCCGGCGGGCATCGTGGGGGTCATCGGTCCCAACGGGGCGGGCAAGACCACCCTGTTCAAGATCCTGACCGGCGAGGAGAAGCCCGACCGAGGCACGGTGAAGATCGGCGCCACGGTCGACCTGGCCTACGTCGACCAGAGCCGGGACAGCCTCGACGACGACAAGACCATCTACGAGGAGATCACCGGCGGCCAGGAATTCTTCAAGATCGGGAACCGGGAGGTCAACGGCCGGGCCTACGTGGCCTCGTTCAACTTCACCGGGTCCGACCAGCAGAAGCCGGTGGGCAAGGCGTCGGGCGGTGAGCGCAACCGGGTCCACCTGGCCAAGATGCTGCGCCGCGGCGGGAACGTCCTACTGCTCGACGAGCCGTCGAACGACCTCGACGTCGACACCCTGCGGGCCCTGGAAGCCGGGCTGGAGTCCTTCCCTGGCTGTGCGGTGGTCATCAGCCACGACCGGTGGTTCCTCGACCGCATCTGCACCCACGTGCTGGCCTTCGAGGGCGACAGCCAGGTGCGCTGGTTCGAGGGCAACTTCGCCGACTACGAGGTGTGGC
>JALZAH010000591.1 GCA_030948425.1 Actinomycetota bacterium | reverse complement strand
CCATGGTGACGGTCTCCACGGTCAACATGGCCGGGTCGGCAACCGGCCACGGCTGGGCGTGCAGGCCCGACTGGTCGGGATGGCGACGCTCCCACAGCTCGGCGGTGATGTGGGGTGTCATGGGGGCCAGCAACGCCAGCAGGGTGTCGACGGCGAAGTCGAGGGTGGCCCGACGAGCCCCGGAGGGCGCCTGGGCATAGCGGTAGAGCCCGTTGACGAACTCCATGGCCGCAGCAACGGCCGTGTTGTAGGACCAACGCTCGAAGTCGGTGCTGATCCGGTCGATGAGGCGATGGGTGGCCCGGTCCACCTCGACGTCGTCTTCGGTTGCCTGGCGCTCCACCACGGTCAGACGGTCCGCGTCACCGAGGGTGATTCGCCACAGTCGCGACAGGAACCGGTGGCAGCCGTCGATGACCTCGTCGGCCTGCTTGGACCAGTCGAACCCGTCGCCGGGCGGACCGACGAAGAGGTGGAACAGGCGCAGGGCGTCGGCTCCGTCGCGCTCGAAGTAGTCCGCCGGGCTGATCAGGTTGCCACGGGACTTGGACATCTTGGAGCCACCCATGGTGATCATTCCCTGGGTGAACAGGCGGGTGAACGGCTCTCGCACCGGCGCCGGCGCCAAGCCCAGGTCGGCCAGCGCCCGGGTGTAGAAGCGGGCGTAGAGCAGGTGGAGGATGGCGTGCTCGATGCCGCCGATGTACTGGTCGACCGGCATCCACCGCGTCGCCGCATCGGCATCGATGGCCTTGTCGGTCACCCACGGGTCGGTGAAGCGCTGGAAGTACCACGAGGAGTCCACGAACGTGTCCATGGTGTCGGTCTCACGCTCAGCAGGGCCTCCACACGCCGGGCAGGTGGTGTGCAGGAACGCCTCATGGTGACGCAGCGGTGACTCCCCGGTCGGGCGGAACTCAACGTCTTCGGGGAGCAGCACCGGGAGTTGGTCCTCGGGGATGGGAACTACCCCGTCGGTGGTGCAGTACACCACAGGGATCGGGCAGCCCCAGTAGCGCTGCCGGGAGAGCAACCAATCCCGGAGGCGGTAGTTGACCTTGGCCTTTCCGATGCCTCGCTCGACCAACCAGGCGATGGCTCGATCCTTGGCCTCGGTCACCTCCAGGCCGTCCAGCCACTCCGAGTTGATGGCCGGCCCGCTCCCCGTGTAGGCCTCGCCCTCCCAGCCGTCGGGGGGCGCCACCGTGCGGACGATGGGCAGCCCGTAGGCGGTGGCGAAGTCCCAGTCGCGCTGGTCCTGGCCGGGCACGGCCATGATCGCCCCGGTCCCGTACGTCATCAGCACGTAATCGGCCAGGTAGACCGGTACCTCCCCACCGGTGAACGGATTGATGGCGTAGGAGCCGGTGAAGACCCCTCGCTTGTCGAGCGGACCCTCGCTCGACTGCCGGTCGATGTCGGACACGTCGCTGACCCGGGCGACAAACCCCTCGACCTCGGCGCGGTGCTCCTCGGTGGTCAGGGAGGCGACCAGCGGATGCTCGGGGGCCACGACCACGAAGGTCATCCCGAACGATGTGTCCGGGCGGGTGGTGTACACGGAGATCCTCTCGCCGCCCGGCCCGATCAGGTCGAACTCGGCGCCCTCCGAGCGTCCGATCCAGTTGCGCTGCATGGTCTTGACCCTCTCGGGCCACGCCAGGTCGTCGAGGCTGTCGAGCAGATCGTCGGCGTAATCGGTGATCTTGAAGAACCACTGGGTCAGGCCCCGGCGCACGACCAGGTCACCGGATCGTTCACAGGTGCCGTCGGCCAGGACCTGCTCGTTGGCCAGGACCGTCTGGCACCCGGGGCACCAGTTGACAGGGGCGTCCTTGCGGTAGGCCAGGCCGGCGGCCAGGAACCGCCCGAAGATGAGCTGGTTCCAGCGCATGTACTCTGGGTCGTGGCTGCGGATCGTCCGGCGCCAGTCGTAGCTGGCCCCCAGGCGCTTCAGGCTGGCTTCAAGCTCGGCGATGCGGGCGTCGGTGAACGGCCGGGGGTGGACCCCAGTCTTGATGGCCGCGTTCTCCGCCGGCAGCCCGAAGCTGTCGAAGCCGATGGGGCTGAGCACGGCGTATCCCTGCATGGTCCGGTGGCGTACCAGCAGGTCTCCGAAGGTGTAGTTGCGCACGTGGCCCATGTGCGCCGGCCCGCTCGGGTAGGGGTACATGCACAGCACGTAGGCGGATGGGCGCGGGTCATCGTTGTCCACCTGGTAGGCACCCTCGTCCTCCCAGCGCCGCTGCCATCTTCGTTCGACGGCTTGGTGGTCGTAGGGCTCTGCCATGGGCCATACGATACCGGCCGCCCTCCCGCTCCCCTCGAGTCCCCTCCCCCGGCTACGGCGCCGCGTACCAAACGATGCGGGCGCCGAGAGTACTGAAATCACCGAAGCTCCACTCATTGTCTTCTGGCGTGTAGCCGTTACCGGCGGCGTACACCGGGCTGGCATCGCCAGGGTTGGTGGCAAAGACATAGCCGACCGTTTGCCCCCTGGTCCAAGCCGGGTGGCTGGTGTGATAGTTGGCGTCGGTCGTGTAGTAGAAGTGATCCAGCTTGTTCTTACTGGCGGGCGGAGCCCCGTCGGGGGCGTAGTCCTTGTACTCGATCAGGGCGCTCAGACCTGGCCTGGGGTTTCGATACACCGAACCGACGGTCATGAAGGAGCTGGTGAAGTTGGACGAGGGCGGGCTGCGGTTGGTGCTCAGGTAATAGATGCCCGGGTCGGGGGGGTAGTGCTGGAACTCGTAGAGCTTGGCCAGGCAATCCGTGCCGTAGTACACGACCAGGGTGCCACCCTGGGCTACGGGCTGACCGGGTGCGGTGCTCTGGCCCCACGTGACGTTGCAGTCCACCGCCTGACCTGTCTCCTGGGCCTGGAGGGCGACGCTCACGCCGGCCGCTGTGCAGTTGAAGGCGCTCGTCTTCTTGCCCACGCAGTTCGGGGCGGCGACCGGGGCCAACGTGGCGTAGTAGGTGACCGCCACCTTGGTGCCCGGCGCCACCGAAGTGCCCGACGGCGGGGATGCCTTGGTCACCTGGTTGGTGGGCGTGCCCACCGGGGCGTTGGCGACGGGGTCGTCGACGCAGGTCAGGAGGGCCTGGCTGATCGCCGCGCACGCCGCCGTCGGGGACTGGCCGACAAGGCCGGCGGGGACGGCGACCGGTGCCGCCCTGCTGTAGAAGTCCACCGCCACGCTGCTGTGGG
>JALZAH010000569.1 GCA_030948425.1 Actinomycetota bacterium | reverse complement strand
GGCCAGCATCGCCTTGATGGCCGCCGCCGCCCAACGCGTCGACGTGATCGGAGTCGGGGTTCTGGCCCCGCACGTCTTCGTCGAGGAGCGATCGCTGGCCGCCATCGATGCCATCCGTCACGATTATGTGGCCGACGACCGCCTCCGCCGTCGTCTGGGCCGATACCACCGTGATCCCGACATGGCCTTTTGGGGCTGGAACGACGTGTGGCTGTCCTCCGCCTTCCGGTCCTGGAACATCACCGAACAGCTCCGATCCATCGACGTCCCCGTTGTCGCCGTCCAGGGTCTCGACGATCCCTACGGCACCACCGCGCACGTCGAGGCCATTGCGTCCCGGGTGCAGGGCGGCTATGTCGGCGTCACCTTGGCCTCCACTGCCCATGCGCCCCACCTCGAGAATCCCACCGATACCGTCGAGGCCCTCAGATCGGCCCTGGCCGATCTGGCCTGACGGGCTCGGCCGCCAGACGCTCAGGCTCAGACGTGCTCGGCCCACCAGGATCGGGCCGCCGGAGCCCAGGCGGCGTGACGATCGTGGAACAACGCCGCCGCCTTCCCGCCCGGCCACCAGCCAGGGAGCAGCTCGGCGGGCAGATCCGGGTCGGCGGCGGGAAAGTGGCGCCAGTCGTGCACCATGGTGGTCAACATGGCGAACGCCTCACCGGCCGATGCCGGTGATCGGGCAGACTGGCGGGCCACGAACGACCGATAGTCGGCTTCCACACCATCGAGGTCCCAGATCCGTCCGGCTACCGCCAGGGCGTCCTCTGACCCTCCGAGGCGACTGACGAAGACCGTCGAGAGTTCCTCGAGGCCCAGGGCGGCCAGCAGCGAGATGGCTTCACCCTCGCGGCTGGTCCACGGCGAGATCCACGAGCCGGCGGCCAGGGGAGCGAACCCGGCCCACCCCAGGCGTACCCGCAGCTGGTGGCGCAGGTGTCGGGATGGTTCGGGGACGGTGACGGTGATCAGCAACCACTGCCCGTCCCAGCGCCGCGCCCGGCGCCCGAAGGAAGAGATTCGTTCGGTGCCCTCGGCCAGCAGGGCGGTCGCTCGGGCCGTCAAGTCCCAACGTGTCCGGCGACCGACGCGTGAGGCGGTCAGCAGGCCGGCAGCTGCGCTGCGGGCCAGGGCCTGGCGGGCCGTGGGGGTACCGACACCGAGCAGGCTCAACGCGTCGAGCGCCGTGGACGTCCACACCTGCCCACCACCGGGGAGGACGTGCTCGCCGAGCACGGTGAGCAGCAGCGACCGGGCACTGCTGGGAGCGACCGATCGGGTGCTCCCGGCGGTCCGCGCCGAGGGGGTGGGGGTCAGCGTCGTCGTTCGCGCCACGGCCTCCCTAACGTTTGACGATATGTTGACGTCTGCTCGATGAAGTGTAGGATAAATTGAAGCGCTGAGCCAGGAGGGGGAACCGTGTCGCAGGTGGTCACCGACCAATGCCGGAGCGGGCAGGGCGACGACACCATCACCTTCGGCCGGACGCCGGACGAGTACCGCCACTGGCGGGTGGCCATCGATGCCCCGGTGGCCAGGGTGATCCTCACCGTGGACCCCGACGCCACCATCCGCCCTGACTACCAGCTGAAGCTCAACTCCTACGACCTGGGCGTCGACATCGAGCTCTACGATGTCGTGCAGCGTCTGCGCTTCGAGCACCCTGAGGTCAAGGTCGTGGTGCTTTCGAGTGGTGTCGACAAGGTCTTCTGTGCCGGGGCCAACATCCAGATGCTGGCGGGCGCCACCCACGCCCACAAGGTCAACTTCTGCAAGTTCACCAACGAGACCCGCAACGCCATCGAGGATGCCACCGCCCACTCCCGACAGGTGTGGTTGGCCGCCGTCAACGGCACCGCCGCCGGGGGTGGCTACGAGCTGGCCCTGACCTGTGACGAGATCATCCTGGTCGACGATCGAGCCTCGTCGGTGTCCCTGCCCGAGCTGCCGCTGCTGGGTGTCCTGCCTGGCACCGGTGGCCTGACCCGCCTCACCGACAAGCGGGGCGTGCGCCGGGACCTGGCCGACGTTTTCGCCACTCGCGCCGAGGGCGCGCAGGGAGCCCAGGCGGTGGCGTGGAACCTGGTCGACTCGGTGGTGGTCAGGAGCCGTTTCGACGACCACGTCACCGAGCGGGCCGAGGCTCGAGCCACCGAATCGGACCGCCCGGACGACGGTCCCGGCATCGAGTTGACGCCATTGACCACCACCTCCGACGGGGACCAGCGGTCTTACCCCCACCTCACCGTCACCGTGGACCGGGAGGCGGCTGCGGCCACCTTCTTGTTGGCGGCGCCCGTCGAACCACAACCCACCTGCGGTGACGCCCTGGTGGCCGCCGGCGCCGATGCCTGGGTGATCGCCGCCGCCCGGGCTCTCGATGATGCCGTCCTCCACCTCCGCTTCAACGAACCCGAGATCGGCACGTGGGTGCTGACGACGGCCGGAGATCCGCAGGCGGTGCTGGCCGCCGAGGCCCTCTGGTTCGACGATCCCGACCACTGGGCGGCGCGAGAGGCCCGACTGTTCTGGTCCCGCACCCTCAAGCGCCTCGACGTGTCGGCCCGCACCCTTGTCGCCCTCATCGAGCCCGGCAGCTGCTTCGCCGGCGTCCTCGCCGAGATCGCCCTGGCCGCCGATCGCAGCTACATGTTGGAGGGCACCTTCGACGACGACGCTGAACCTTCCAACGGCCGCCCTGAGGCCGCCGTCACCCTGTCGGCCGCCTCCGATGGTGCCCACCCCATGGGCAACGGGCTGACCCGGTTGCAGAGCCGCTTCTGGACCCGCCCTGAGCCCCTGGAAGCGGCTCTGGCCGCCGCCGGCAGGCCACTGGTGGCCGCCGAAGCCCTCGAGCTCGGCCTCGTCACCTTTACGCCCGACGACATCGACTGGGTTGACGAGGTGCGTCTCATGCTCGAAGAGCGAGCTTCGTTCTCTCCTGATGCTCTCACCGGCATGGAGGCCAACGTTCGCTTCGTCGGCCCCGAGACCGTCGAAACCAAGATCTTCGGCCGGCTGACGGCCTGGCAGAACTGGATCTTCGGTCGCCCCAACGCCGCCGGACCGGAGGGCGCCCTGCGTCGTTACGGCACCGGTTCGCGACCCTCCTATGACAGAACACGGGTGTGACATGACCGCTGTCGACCTCAACGAGGCCATCCCCAACAACGTCAACCTGGCCGGTGACCGCAAGCTGCAGCGGGCCTTGGAGCGTTGGCAACCGAAGTTCCTCGACTGGTGGGACCGCATGGGCCCGGTGGCTCAGGCCAGCACCGAGGTGTACCTGCGCACCGCCGTGTCGGTGGGCAAGGATGGGTGGGCCAACTTCGATCACGTGAAGATGCCCGACTATCGCTGGGGGATCTTCCTGGCCGAGGCCGAGCCCGACCGCACCATCGGTTTCGGCGACCGCAGCGGCGACCCTGTGTGGCAGGAGGTCCCGGGCGAGCATCGGGCCGACCTCCGCCGCCTCATCGTCGTACAGGGTGACACCGAGCCGGCCTCGGTCGAACAGCAACGTCACCTCTGCGAGACGGCCCCGAGCCTCTACGACATGCGCAACCTGTTCCAGATCAACGTCGAGGAGGGCCGCCACCTGTGGGCCATGGTCTACCTCCTCCAGGCCTACCTCGGTCGTGACGGACGGGACGAAGCCGACGCCTTGTTGGAGCGCAACTCCGGTGACGCCGACAACCCGCGCATCTTGGGGGCGTTCAACGAGCCGACGCCCGACTGGCTGTCGTTTTTCATGTTCACGTACTTCACGGATCGCGACGGCAAGTTCCAGCTCGGTTCGCTGGCCGAGTCGGGCTTCGATCCGCTGGCTCGGACGTGTCAGTTCATGTTGAAGGAGGAGGCTCACCACATGTTCGTGGGCGCCGGCGGAGTTGGGCGCATCGTCAGTCGCACGGCGGAGTTGATGAAGGTCCACGACACCGACGATGTCGCCCCCCACGGCGGGATCAACCTCGACACCCTGCAGCGCTACCTCAACGAGCACTTCACCGTGTCGCTCGACCTGTTCGGGGCCGAGACGTCCACCAATGCGGCCAACTACTTCGCCAGCGGGCTCAAAGGTCGTTTCAACGAAGGCAACCACGATGACGACCATCGCCTGGGCGACGACACGGTCACCTTCGCCTGCCTGACGCACGGCCACCCCGAAGGGGACAGGATCGGTTCCCGGCAGGTGGCGGCCCTCTCGGCGCTCAACGCCACGCTGCGCTCCGATTACGTCGAGGACTGTCAGAAGGGGGTGGACCGCTGGAACCGCACGTTGGCCGAGGCCGGCGCCACCGAGCTGTTCCTCCCCCACATCGGCTTTCACCGCCAGGTCGGAGAGTTCGCCGGCGCCCCCATCACCCCCGGCGGGCGCCTGGTCAGCGGCGACGACTGGAAGGCGCAGCGTCACCAGTGGTTGCCGACCGAAGCCGACCGGGAGCACATTGAGTCGTTGATGAAGCCGGTGAGCGAACCTGGTGCCATGGCGTCGTGGTTGGCGGCGCCGTCGAGTGGTATTCACCGCCAGCCGGTCGATTTCGAATACGTACGGGCCTAGGGACCACGGAGGGGAAGTGTCGACCCACTTCAATGCCGCGTCGTGGTTGGTGGAACGCCACCTCGACGAGGGCCGGGGCGCCACCACGGCCATCGTCAGTGACGCCGGGGCCCGGACCTACGATCAGCTCGCCGGCGACGTATGGGCGGCGGGCAATGGCCTGGCCGCCGCCGGTGTGCGCCCCGGTGAACGGGTCGTCCTGGTCATGAACGACGAGCCCGCCCTTCCGGCGCTGTTGCTCGGGACCATGCGGATCGGTGCGGTGGCCATCCCGGTGTCGACGATGTTGACGGCCGGCGAGCTGGCGGAGATCACCGCCGACGCCGCCGCCGCTGCCCTGGTCGTCTCCGATGCCTACACCGGCCACGTGGCCACCATCACCGCCGGTGCCCCGAGCGTCCGCGTGGTCGTCACCGCCGGTCCTCCCGGTTCGGTCGATGTGGGCCTGCGCCCGATCCCGGTGATCGCCTGGTCCGACCTCCACGAGCGCAGGCCGCCTCCCGACCCTGGCACCGACGGTGACGCTCCTGCGTTGTGGCTGTACACGTCGGGGACGACGGGGCGACCGAAGGGGGCGATCCATCGTCATGCCAGTCTGCGGGCCACCGCTGAGACCTATGCCCGCGCCGTGCTGGGGGCCGGCCCCGACGACCGCTTCTACTCGGTGGCCAAGCTGTTCTTCGCCTTCGGTCTGGGCAACGCCCTCACCTTCCCGTTCGCGGTGGGCGCCACCGCCATCCTCGACCCCGGCCGGCCCACGCCTGCCCGGGTGGCCGAGCTGGCCGAACGCTATCAACCGACGTTGTTCTTCGCTCCCCCCGGCTTCTGCGCCGCCCTGGTCGACTCCGGTGTCGACGCTGCGGTGCTGACCTCCGTGCGTTACGCGGTGACCGCCGGCGAGACCCTGCCGGCCGACCTGTGGCGACGGTTCCGGGACCGCTTCGGCGTGGAGATCCTTGATGGCATTGGCACGACCGAGGCGCTGCACATCTTCTGTTCCAACCATCCCGGTGACATCAGGCCGGGCAGCACCGGCCGTCCCGTGGCCGGCTACGAGTGCAAGCTGCTCGATGAGCGCGGCGCGGAGGTGACCGAGGCCAATGTCGCCGGGTTCCTGCACGTGCGTGGCGACTCCATCGCCACCGGTTACTGGCGACGGCCCGAGGCCACCGCCATCGCCTTTGTCGACGGGTGGTTGCGCACCGGCGACGTGTACTCGCGGGACTCCGACGGCTACTACGCCTACTTCGGACGCACCAACGATCTCATCAAGCCCGGCGGCATCTGGGTGTCACCAGCGGAAGTGGAGGCTGTGCTCACGGAGAACGATGACGTCCTCGAAGTGGCCGTCGTCGGCGGACGCGACGCCGACGGCCTGGAGGTGGCGGTGGCCTTCGTGGTCGCTCGCGCCGGGCGGCGCGTGGACCCCGACGCCCTCCTGGCTCGGTGCCGGGGTCGCATGGCCGGCTTCAAACGGCCCCGGCACGTCATCGTGGTCGACGAGCTGCCGAAGACGGCGACCGGGAAGGTTCGTCGCTTCGCCCTCCGTGACCTGCTGGCCGGGGACGCTCTGACACCGGAGATGCTCAGTCGAAGATCGGATCCCGGGTCCGGGTCCGCTTGAGCTCGAAGAAGCCGTCCACCCCGGCCACCGCCACCACACCGTCCCACAGCTTGCCGGCCTCGTCGCCGCGAGGGATAGGGCTCATCACCGGACCGAAGAAGGCGATGCCGTTGACGCTGATGACCGGTGTGCCCACCTCATAGCCCACCTGATCCATCCCCTGGTGATGCTCGGCCCGTATGGCGTCGTCGAACTCGGTGGAGTCGGCGGCATCGGCCAACGACTCCGGCAATCCCACCTCGGCGAGGGCGGCGACCATGGTGGAGCGGTCCCGGGGGGCGTCGTCGCGGTGGAACCGGTTGCCGAGCGCGGTGTAGAGGGGCAGCTTCACGTCGTCACCGTGGGCCTTCGATGCGGCCATCACCACCCGCACGGGCCCCCACGCCGTGCTGAGCATCTCCCGGTACTGATCCGACAGATCCTCTTTGTCCTCGTTGAGACAGGCCAACGACATGATGTGCCAGCTCACGTCGAGAGACCGCACGTCGGAGACCTCGAGCATCCAACGCGAGGCGATCCACGCCCACGGGCAGAGAGGGTCGAACCAGAAGTCAACGGTGTCACGTTTGTCGGTCATCGACGTCGTTCAACACGACGGCGTCTCGTTTCCTTCCCTGTTTGCCGGCAACGAGGGGTCCGGACCCGACCCGGGGGGTTGGCCCGGTCCGGCTTCGGGTACGAAGCGTCGGGCGCAATCCCCGGCAAAGGGAGCTTCTTGGAAGCCACCAGATCGTTCGCACCGGAGCCTGATCAAGTAGCGGCAGCTCGCCGGTTCGTCACCCGTTCTCTCACCGATTGGGGCTTCACCAACCCCGATGTCTCCCTGTTGGTCAGCGAGCTGGCCACCAACGCCGTTCTGCATGCCCGCAGCGATTTTCAGGTGTGCGTCACCGCTGTCCTCGAACGCATACGCGTCGAGGTGTCGGACCACAACTCTCGCGTCCCGACCATGGTGCCGGTACCTGCCGATGCCCACAGCGGCCGGGGCCTGATGTTGATCCAGGCCCTGGCCGGGGCGTGGGGCGTCGAGGCGCATCCCGGTGCCGGCAAGACCATCTGGTTCGAGGTGGGGGCCAGGAGGGGCTGACGAGCCTCGAGGCCGCTCGACCGGGCTTGGCGCCCGGGTCCTGACGCGAGGCCCTTGTGG
>JALZAH010000557.1 GCA_030948425.1 Actinomycetota bacterium | reverse complement strand
GGCGGCCCTCGACACCCGCCGTTCCAAGGACCCTGCCGACCAGGTCGACGACCCCGCCCTGCGTACCCATCGGGCACGCGACTACGGAGTGGCCCCCACCGACGCCCCACAGCTGGCGGAGTGGCGGGAGCGGGCGCAGCGCCTCGGCCTCGGCGAGGCGGAACTCGACGCCGTCACCGGCCGGGGCCTGCCCCTCACCCCACTGGAGCGAGAAGCGCTGCAGGGGCGCATCGCCGCCGAGCTGGTCGGCCCCGAGGGCCTTACCGCCCAGGCGTCGAGCTTCACCCGGCGCGATGTCCTGCGGGCCTGGTGTGACCGGCTCCCCCAGGGCACCACCGTGGCCGAGGTCGAGCGCCTGGCCGACGCCACCTTGGCCTCGACCGCCGTCCGGAAGTTGACCGATCTCCCGCGCCCGGCCTCGCCCCGGCACTGTGATGTGATCCGGCGCGCTGACGGGCGCACCGTCCGGGTTCCCGCCGACCAACAGCGCTACTCGACTGTCGAGCTGCTCGCGGCGGAGGCTGCCGTCATCGACTCGGCGCGCTCCCGCGCGAACGGTACCGCCGGCCAGGTCCGCTCAGCGCCCCTGGAGGCCGCCTTGGCGGCCCGGGCCACGTTGGGCGCCGATCAGGTCGAGATGGTCCGTCGCCTCACCTCCAGTGGCGCCGGGGTCGAGCTGGTCGTCGGCCGCCCCGGTACGGGCAAGACCTACGCCATCGGGGCGGCCGCCATGGCCTGGGAGGCCGACGGTTTCACCGTCAAGGGAGCGGCGCTCGCCGCCCAGGCGGCCCAGCAGCTCGCAGACGGCGCGGGGATCGACAGCCACACCGTCGACTCACTGCTGGCCGATCTCGATCGAGGCGGCCGCCTCGCCCCTCGGAGCGTGCTCGTCGTCGACGAGGCCGGGATGGTCGGTACCCGCAAGCTGGCCCGACTGTTCCGCCATGCCGAGATCGCCGGGGCCAAGCTGGTGCTGATCGGCGACCACCACCAACCCCCCGAGATCGACGCCGGAGGGGTCTTCCGGGGCTTGCAGTCTCGACTCGCGGGCACTACGGAACTGACCGAGAACCGCCGCCAGGTGGCGGCGTGGGAACGCGACGCCCTCGACTCCTACCGGGCCGGTCGTCCCGCCGACGCCCTGGCCGCCTACGAGGCCCGGGACCGGCTCACCATCTCCGCCGACGCCTCTCAGCGCCGCACCGCCATGGTCGACGACTGGTGGCAGGCACGGACACGAGGAGAGGACACGTTGATGCTGGCCGCCCGCCGAGCCGACGTCGACGCCCTCAACACCGCAGCGCGCCAACGCCGGATCGACGCCGGCGAACTCGGAGCCACCGTCGCCACCGTGGCCACCACCCCCTACGCCGTGGGCGACGAGGTGATGACCCTTCGCAACCGCCACCAGCTCGGCATCCGCAACGGCACCCGGGCCACCGTCCTCGCTGCTCAAGACGGTGGCCTACGGGTTCGCACCTCGGAGGGTGCGAAGGTGATCCTGCCTGATTGGTATCTCAAGGCCGGCTGGGTGACCCACGCCTACGCCACCACGGTGCACAAGGGCCAGGGGGCGACGTGTGACCGCGCCCTGCTCCTGGCCAACGACGCCCTGTTCCGAGAGGCCGGCTACGTCGGGCTCAGTCGCGCCCGTCACCACACCCAGCTCTATCTGGTCTCGGCCCCCGAGCCCCTCGACCTCGAGGGCAACACCCGCCGCCGCAGCGCCCGTCACGATCCGGTCAACGAGATCGCCCGGGCGCTGGCCGGCTCGCGTGCCAAGCGCCTCGCCCATGACACCGTTGGGCACAACCGCAGGCCATCTCCGGCACCTACACCCCATCGCGAGGCAAGATCGCCCCGCCACGGGGCTCCTGTGGCCCCGGATTCCCGCCGTCGGCCCCCGGAAGCGGCTATCGAGACCCCTCGCTACCTACGAGTGGCGCTGGGGGAGCGGCCTGACGGGACCGAGCGCCAGGCCGTTTGGGACGATGCCGCGGATGCGATCGCCGCCTACCGAGCCCGCTACGACGTCGGAGACCCGACCAGCGCCCTCGGGCCTATCCCGCGGGATCACGGCCAGCGCGCCGCCAGAGCTGAGACGCAGGTTGCCCTTCAGACTGCCCGGAACCTGCTCGGTCATTCTCAATCGCACGGACTGAGTCTTTAAGGGTCTTCATAAAAAGGGGCTCGACGGTCTGGTTGACCCCCGGTAGAATAGTTCTTGCCTGTACGAAAGCAAGGTTCCGACGATGACCGATATAGATCGTGACGCTGAATTAAACACTGATGCCGCAGATAACGACGCGTACTCCGTGACCGACGATAAATTTCGCGTCATTTTGGAACGAGTGTTAGAGCGAAACGCCGAAGCACTCGATATTCTCGCCGATTCTTGAAATATCTCACCACTGATCAAGTGGTGGAGATTAACAACCGTCTTGTCGGAACTGGCATTCGGGACAAAACGGTTCTGTCATCGGCGGTGGCGGCGCCGGAGCTGGTTGTCTTCGGGCACGAGCAGTACTCCGACGTGCATAGCAAAGCCGGAGCCCTGATGTGGAAGCTTAATAGCAATCATCCCTTTGTCGATGGCAATAAGCGAACCGCGTTGGTTGCCACCGATGCGTTCTACCATGCCAACGGATGGGAGTTGGGTGGAAGTCAAAAGGAACGTGCGGCCCTGTCCTTGGGCATAGCCAAGGGACAGCTATCCGTACAGCAGACGACTGCCAAGCTAAAGAGCCTAGCTCGACGGAGCCAGGCTCTCAGGCAAGAGAAGCCTTCACGCACCAAAGAACAGCAACCGACTAGCCAACGGCTTCCTGTCGGTCATATTGACCACAAGGCGCTTCGAGAAAGACAAGCGAAGCAGGCCCAAGTCCAAAAGAATGTGAACAAGCCGAGGATTTAGGCCGGGGTTATCCCTTACCCGGTCTCGACCGCACGAAGAGTCTCCGGCGGAGGCGTGTCTGGGATGCGATCGATGATCTCTTTCCACGGCCACGCGTGAACCGGCGTCAGCCTCACATCCGTGTGTGTCCCCCGGTAGATAAACACTCCCATGTCGTCGGGAATGTTCGTGATCTGGCCAGGCGTTAGGACACGTTGGCGTTGGTAGGAGAAGCTCGTCGAGCGGCCGCCTTGGAGGGGGTGGTTGGCTTGGTTGAAACTGTCGGTCTGCATTCGACGGTCGTATTCATCCAAGGCCAGCGACAGGGCCTCGGTTGTGCGGGGGTCGGTGATGCCGCCGAAGAGGAACTTGCCACTGAACAGGGTCAAGAAGCCGTTTGCCAGTTCCTCGCTCCACTTGGCTCGCACCTGAGAGAGGTCCTGGAAGGCGGCGATCACGTGGAGCCCTTGCCCGCCTGCCTGGCTCACCATGGTGTCGAGGTCGTGGATGGGCGCGATGTTGGC
>JALZAH010000551.1 GCA_030948425.1 Actinomycetota bacterium | reverse complement strand
GCGCAGAACTCCTCGGTCTGGTCGAAGTACGCCGAGTCTCGGTACTGCTCCCGGGCCTCAGGGTCAAGCCCGATGTGCTGCCAGAAGTAGTACCCCTGGAAGATGCCGTGGTGCTCAACCATCCAATGATTGGCCTCGGAGACGAACGGCTTGAGGATCGCCGCCCCGATCGCCGGATGGTTGAACGGTGCGAGGGTGTCGCCGACGTCGTGGATCAACGCGCACAACACGTACTCGTCATCCTGTCCGTCTCGCTGCGCCCTGGTTGCCGTCTGCAACGAGTGCTCGAGGCGATCGACGGGGAAGCCGCCATGATCGTTCCGCAGGTAACCGAGCTGCTCGAGAACATGGTCGGCCACCAGGCTCTGGGTGACGGTTAGTTGGGGGATGATGATGGCCCAGTCCTCGGCGGTCGATCCCTCGAAGGAGCGGAACGTCGCCTGCCTCACCGGTGTGGTCGTCATCTGTCCTCCATGTCTGCCGGGCGTTCATCGGGCCAGCGTTTTCCTGTGCCGTCGTGTCGCAGGCTGCTACAACCTCATCCTACCGCCGGGGTCGAGTGAGTCCCGGACGGCACCGCTCCGGAGCCCCATTGATCGTCGACGAGCTCTCCTGTCCCATCGTTCTTGCCCCTCTGGGCGGCGGGCCGTTCACCCCCTCCCTGGCCGCGGCGGTGAGTGAGGCTGGTGGATTGGGCTTCGTGGCCGCCGGATACCTGAGCGTCGACGCCATGGTCGACGCGCTGGCGGCCACGCTGGACCTGACCGATCGCCCGATCGGCGTGAACCTGTTTGTACCCGGTCGCCCGACGCCTCCGGAGGTCTTCCGCCGCTACGCCGCCGGTCTCCGAGACGACGCCGAGCGCGTCGGCGCCCAGCTCGGAGATCCCCGCTTCGACGACGATGGGTGGCAATCCAAGCTCGAGGTGTTGACGGTCGAGCCAGTTCCGGTGGTGTCGTTCACCTTCGGTTGCCCGTCGGCAGAAGAGATCACCGGGCTGCACGGCGTCGGCAGCGAGGTGTGGGTGACGGTGACCGACATCGAGGAGGCCGCCGCCGCTCTCGCCGCCGGAGCCGACGTTCTCGTAGCCCAGGGCAGTGAGGCCGGCGGTCACCGGAGCACCTTCGTCGACGACGCCGACGACGCCGTCGACGGCCTGTCGCTTCTGACCTTGCTCCAGCTACTTCGCCCCGCCGTGGCCGCTCCCGTCGTCGCTACCGGGGGGATCGCCACCGGCGCCGCCGTGGCCGCCGTACTCGCCGCGGGGGCAACCGCCGCTCAGGTGGGCACCGCATTCCTGCGTTGCCCGGAGGCGGGGACATCGCCGGTTCACCGCCGAATGCTGGCCGACGCTACGCCCACGATCACGACCCGCGCCTTCACCGGGCGCCTGGCTCGGGGCATCCGCAACCGGTTCATCGACGACCACAACCACGACGCACCGGTCGCCTACCCCGAGGTGCACTACCTGACCGCTCCCCTACGCCAGGCGGGCCGGGTCGCCGGCGACGCCGATGTGGTCAACCTGTGGGCCGGCCAGGCGTATGCCCTGGCACGAGAGCTACCGGCCGCCGAGGTGGTTCGGATGTTGACGGCCGACGCCCGCCTGGCCATCGCCGGCATCGCCCGACGATTCGGTGACTGATGGCCGGGCCGCTCACGACAGATCTGATCGGCCCGGGCGATCCTGGCCGAAGATGGTCAGGAGACGTGCACGGAACCGTCAGCGGGTCCGCCCGTTCGCCACACGCCGCTGGTCGGCGTCCAGGTGCGGCCGGCGAAGGACACCGTCGTGAAGTTGAACGACTGGGCGTGGGCCACCAGCCATCCGGCCAACACCCATCCGTTGGGCGACGACACCGCCATCCCGGGCCTGAGCGCCCCGACCTCGGCGGTCAGCGCCCGGCCCCAGGTGGCGATCACCGGCTGGCCCGCCGGGGTGAAGTGGCAGGCCAAGCCGGCGGCCACCTCACCGGTCAGGGCCACGGCCAGCGATCGGGCCTCGGCTTCCTGGGCGGCGTAGGCATCGGGTGCGGCGCTGTGTTGGACGGCTTGGGCGGCCTGGGTCACCTGCAGGTTCTCCCAGTTCGGGAGTCTGGTCAACGCCCTGTAGAACGCCGTCGTCGCATAGATCGGGTTGCGCAACTCCGTTGGCGTACCCCACCCTTCCGATGGGCGCTGCTGGAACAGTCCCACCGAGTCACGATCACCGCTCGACAGATTGATCAGACGGGACTCCTGCAGGGCGGCGGCCAGTGCGATGGTGACAGCGTGATCGGGTAGACCGAGACGGTGGCCAATGGCGGCGATGGTGCCGGCGTTGGCGGCCTGCTCGGGTGTCATGGTGAATTGCCCAGCAGTGGTGGTCACCGTGCAGCGGGGGGCGATGGCCGCCGGCGTGGAGCCGCCCGATACCAGCCGTTGGAGACCCCAGGCGACGAGGACCACGACGACCACGGCAGCGACGACCAAGAGCGGACGGGTCGCCTGCGAAGCACGGCGTCGGGGCCTGCTGCCTCCTCGGGGGCCGTCCCCGGAACCCTCCGGCGGCGGCCGGTCCGCTGGTTGTCGGACCCGCAGCGGGCGGGTGGGGCCGTCTACTCCGGACACTCGTCCATGTTGGTCGATCAGCGTGACCAAGTCGGTGCACCCCCGGCGGCGACCGGTGCCGGCCGGGGAGACGGTGCCGGCCGGGAAGACGACGGTGCCCGAGACGGCGGTGCCGGGCGACGGTCGCCGGATACCGTCTGGGCATGGCTCTCCCCCAACGAACACCGCGATGGTTGGTTGTGGCCGGGGTCCTGATCGGCGCCTGGGCAGGCACCGGTTGTCGAAGTGGCGTTCCGTCGACGCCGACGTCGGCTACCGCCACCGTGTGCTCATCGACGACGAAACTGCGCGGTCAGGTCGACCCTGCCAACGAGGCGCCGGTCGACACCGCCACCGTGTCGAAGGCCGATCACCAGCTCCTCGCCGAGCTCGGCCCCCTCAGCCTGGGCGGCCCAGGAAGCGTTGCCCAGCAGCAGATCGGCGAGGACGCCAACGCCCTCACCCGTGAGCTCGCGGCGATCACCGCCGGACGGGGCGACGGGCCAGCGGCGGCGGACACCATCGCCAAGATCCAGAGGGAATGCTCAGCCGTGCGGCACTGAGCGAGCCATCCCCGGATGATCAGCTCAGCCGATGAGGGGAGCTACGGGCACGCAGGTGGGCGGGGTGGCCGTGGCCGGGTCCAAAGCGTTGAGCACGTCGTGGAGGGCGTTGGGATCGTACGGGGTGGTCAGGTGGTCGCTGAAGTCTGCGGGACACTGTTGTTGCAAGGTGACGTTGGTGACATTTGGCCCGGTCAGGAACGCCGAGGTGTAGGGGGTGACCACCTCGTCATAGGCCGTCTCGATGACGGTGTAGGCCACGGCCGGTCTGGTGTCACCGCCGGCGTTGAGTTTGTGGAGAAACGGGGATCCGGCGGTCTGCTGCGCGCAGGAGACGCAGGTTGCATTGATGAGCGCAGTGCCCCCCGGGGTCCGCGCCGCCAGGGTCAACAACCCGAACAGGGTGGTTCCGTGGTTGGACGGCGAGAGTCCGACAAGATCGTTGACTTTGGAGGTCCCGCCCAGGAAGTTGAGGTAGTACCGGGGCATCATGCCGCCCTGGGAGTGACCGACGATGTCGACTTTCGCGGCGTGGGTGGTGGCCAGGACGTGATCGACGAGGCGGGCCAGCTGGGCTGCGGACGTGGGAATGTCTCCGGTGCCCTGGGCAGGTGCGGTGGGTGTGATGCCCCCGTAGTTGAGGCTGTAGACGCAGTAGCCGCTGTTGGCCAGGAGCGGAGACAGAGCCTGCCAGTTGTCGTCTTGGTTCTCGAAGGTGCCATGCACCAGCACCACCGGGTCTGGGTGGGCCGTGGACGGGCGGCAGCTGAGGTTGGCGCCTGGGGGTGAGGTCTGCGGCGTCGAGTACCCAGCTGCGAACCCGGTGAGGAAGTTGTCGTTCACTGGGTAGTTCGACGCCGCCGAGCCCGACTCGGCCGTGACCGCTACGACGCCTGATGTCATCGTCAGTGCCGCTATGGCCACTACAGCCAGGCGCCCGAGGACACGACGGTGTGCAAACACGATTTCTCCCACCCCAGGTACGAACGTTCAACAACTGTACCCTCAGTAACCGGTGGCCAATCTGACGACCGCCGACCTGGCATGGCTCACTCGGCTACTCCGGCACCTCGGACCCATTTGGGTGTGCTCGTGCCGTGGGGCCCTGGCGGACAGCCGGTAGCGGTCTGCCGGCCCGTGCGGTGCCTCGCGAACGCTCCGGTTCCGCTCTTGGCCGGCACCCTGGGAGTAGTCGGGTGTCGTCGGTTGCTGGCCCGCAGGCCAGGTCGGGTGATTGCTGCTACGGAAGCGGTTTGCCAGAGGCGGCTATCGGTGATCCGGGCCGTCTTCAGGGGTTTGTGGCGAGGAGATCCTCGAGCTCGTGGACCGCTCTGGTGAGTTTGTCGGCGAACGTGGACATCTGATCGCTGACCGCCTGCGGCGTGCTCAGGTACAGATCGAAGCGGTCGGGGAGAAGCGCGTATCCTATGCCGATGCAGCTGCTGCTCGTCGACCCGAAACCGAAGTATCTGATCCGGGCAGACGGCAGAGAGCTGGTGCTCAGATGGTCGTCGCGCATGATCAACCAGCCAGGTGAGTCGTAGAGATCCAACGGCTCCGTCACACCCAGCTCCGCACCGTGGCGTTTCTGTATCATCTGCAATTCCCACAGGTGCTGTTCGGGGGCGTCTCCTTCCTGGCATTGTCTGGCACGCGCTACGTGGGCGGCCGCAGCCGCCCGGAAGGCCGCCGCCCGGTCCGGCATGGATGATTCCTGGTCATCCATCGCAGCTACGAACATGGCTGCCTCGGGCGTGACGACGCGCATCGCCTCCGTGCGCCCGTGGCGGTAAGGGCGCATGGCGATCGACTCATACGTCGCCCCTAGGCGTCCCTTGGCCCGCTTGTGGGCCAGCTGAAACGCCAACTGAGCGAAGGCATCCGGTGACATCCCGAGCTGCTTGGCTCGCTCGCTGTTGAAGTCGGCGACGGCCAGCACGGCAGTGGCCGTGTCGGCCGCATGCGCAGCGAACGAAGCAGCCGCCGCAACCACGTCGGACCGTAGCGCGGCATCGAGCACGAAGTCGAGGGGTGCGAAGGCTGGGGTTGGCGATGCCTCGGCCCCGTCCGGGGCTGCGGTCAACTGAGCTGCAGAGGTGAGGACCGCCTCACTGAAGCTCACAACGGTGGTGCCGTCGAGTGTGCTGTGCTCAGCGTTGATGCCGGCCCTTCCGTCCTTGAAGACGATCAGAGAGATTGCCTTATCGAACCATCGGTTGCCGCTGTCACCATGGAGCAGAAGGTCACACGCCTCGGACTCGCCCTCGGGCGCGGCTTCCTCAAGGCACAGGCAGAACAACGCTCTCTCCACCGCATCGAGCATCTCCACGTTGTGTGGATGACTTTCGAGCAGGGTGTTGCGGCTCGCTGCCCAATCGGCTCGCGCTTTCGTGGTGAGATGACCGACCTGCGTGCCCGGCGACGCAGGGATGTCACCGGCTGTCAGGATCGCTTGTATTCCCGCCGCAAGGCTGTCGCAGCCATACGGGCGACCGTCCTGGCCTATGACCTCCAGACGGAACATGTTGCCCCGAAAGAAAACCACGATGTGGTGTTCCTCAGATGGTCCCGGCCATTCCTCGGTGTAGGGCGTCCGAACGCTGTCCCGCTCCGGTCCCGGAATCCGGGTAGCGGAGAACAGGTACTTGTTCTGCTCCATAGACACGGGCCGGCCTCGTTGGAAGACCGGCGGAAGCTGCTGGTCGTCGATCATGAGCTTGTAGTCGACAGCTGCCGCCACGAGGCCCGCTGCCCGACCCACCTGCCCTTCGCCGGTGTCCTCGAAGAGAAAGAAGAAGTTCGCGTTGATCGCAGTGCGATGGCGACGACCCAGATACCGATCCAGCCAGAACGCTTGGAGCCAGCTTGGCGCACCGTCATCAGCGTCGTATCTCTCGAGGGCAGCCTGGAGTGTTCGTGCCGGACCGTCCGCCTGAAGGAAGGACGCCACGGCGACCTCGGTCGCCTGCAACTCGTCGCCGTCCACGAGCGGCCGGCACCACTCGAGGAACCGCTCGCAGCTCCCCTCCAGGGTCGGTAACGGCACTCGGGGAAGATTGTCCTCATTGCCGAAAGTAAGAGACGAGAACTTTTCGCTGTCACTCATAATCATCTCCAGATCGCATCTTGACAGCAGGGAATGGCACGCTCACGGTCGTGGCGCTACCTAGTCCAACAGGCCGTCGACCCGCACCATGGAACCAGCAGCCAAATGAGAGGGGGAAACACGACCGAAGAGCTGTCTGGTACGCGTCACGCTGCCGATGACCCCAGGAGACTCGCTATAAGCGAAGATCGCGGAGTGACGGGCCGAGACCCCTTCCACGGAGGTAACGCGGTGCAACGAGTAGCGGCCCCGGAACAACTGAAGATCCCCTCGGCGCAGCGAGAGACGCCGGACGTAGCGGTCGCCGTGCCCGGTCAGCACGGCGCGCACGTCGTCGAAGTTCTCCGCTCCAGTCGACCGTATGTTGGGGCAGTACTCGAACACGCCACCGGCTTGTGCCTCCCGACAGACCATGACCACCGTGAACTCGTTGGTGTCAAAATGCCACGGGTGCCCTCGTCCGGGACTGACGACATTGAGGCACAGCCCCGACATGGGATCGGACAGCTCGTAGAGCCGGGGCCGTGTGAAACAGTCAGCGATAAACTGCTGAAACTGAGAGCTGGCATAGAGCTGGTGGATGATGTGATCATCGGGTATAAGGTCACGTGCTACGAAGGCGTTGCCGCGCTCCGTCTCGATGTGAGCCGGATGCCCATCCGGCAGCGACGGGTCCGCGGCGGTGTTGTAGGCGTTCACCGTCTCGACGCTGTAATACGCCCGAGGAGCCAACTCCGCCGCTTCCCGCTGCAGCGCGCCTCCCAGTGACGACCGCACGAAGTCGTGCAGCACACAACATCCTGTGGCCCACAGCTCGGCTCGTGCGTGCGAGACGATCTCCCTCCAGCCGGCTCCAGTCGGATCCGACAGGCGATAAAGGCCCGTGTCGACCACCTCCTCGAGGACTCGATCCTCCGATGCAATCATCAGCACCTCCCCACGCCCTATCGAGACCCCGGCCTAGCCGCCGGCTGACGGCAACGTGCATGGTCCGTCGCGGCTGAGACAGAGACGTACCCGTGCTCCATCGTCCGCAACCTTCCGGTGCCGGATGCCGAGTCGCCTCCCACCGCTGACTATCGTCGGCTGATCGCAGAGCTGGGGCAGGGATCTACGCCGCTGGTGCCGCAACGGTGGGCCCTTCGAGTACCTCCGCACCTTTCTCTGCGTCACCGGTACCAGACGGTCACTCCTGCGTTGCCAGGGGGTGGGTGACGGCAGACACCGAGCCGGTTGAGGGCGGTTCTTGGCAGCCAAGCACACCTCTCGCTGTCCATCTCAGAGGCCCCGCTACGCCGTTTTCGCAGGTCAGCGGGGTGGGCGTAGAGGGAATTGAACCCCCGACCTCATGCGTGTCATGCATGCGCTCTAACCAACTGAGCTATACGCCCGAGCCGGCCCGGACGGATCCGTCACCGAGGCCGGTTGGGAGCCACCGAACCTAGCACGACCGGGCGGTGAGCGAACCGGCCGGTCGGGCGGCAATGGCCATCACCCCAGGAGCCGGGTGACACCGTGGAGGGCGAGGCCGGCGAGGCCACCCACCACGGTTCCGTTGATGCGGATGTACTGCAGATCGGGCCCCAGGAGCAGCTCGAGACGCCGCGAGGTCTCGGAGGCATCCCAACGGGATATGGTCCCGCTCACCAGCGATGCCAGCTCTGTCTCGAAACGCTGCAGGGTGGTGGCCAGGGCGCTCTCCACCGCCCGCTCGGTGGCGGCGACCAGGGTCGGGTCGTGGCGGAACCGGCCGGCAACTCGTGTCACCAAGTCGGCCAGACGGGCCCGCAACGGCGAAGCCGGATCGTCGATCTGGATACGAAGACGTTTCTTGGTGTCCTCCCAGACGGTCAGAGCCGTGGCCCGCAGCTGGGGTTGGCCCAGCAGTTCCACGATGAGCTCCTGGCCCCGTCGACGCAGCTCGGGCGAGGTCTGCAGGTCGGCGGCCAGGCTGACCAGGCCCTGGTCGATCTGGGTGCGCAGGGGGTGAGCGCGGTCGGCGGCCATCTCGGCCAGGACGGCCTGGCTGCGCTCGATGAAGCGGTTGACCACCCGGGTCTCGACCGGTCCCGGAAGCCACCATGGAGAACGCCTCCCCAGCCTGCGGTGCAGCTCGGCGCCGTGGGTCTCGAGGTAGCGGCTGAGGTTGGTCAGGGCGCTGTCGATCAGGGGCTGGTGACGCCCGTCTCGGGTCAACTGCTCCAGGATCCGCCCGGCCGCCGGGGCCAGGGCAATGTCCTCGAGCCGGCCCCGCACCAGGCTGTCGAAGACCTCATGGACGTCGTCGTTGGCCACCAGGTCGGCGGCGGTGGCGGCGACCTCGAGCAGGCGTCCGGCCACCACGTCGGCGTTGACCGGGTCGGCCAGCCACGATGTGGAGCGCTCGAGGGCATGGGCGCTGCGGAGGCGTTCGGTCACGGCTTCGGCGCTGAGGAAGCTCTCCTGGACGAATGATCCCAGCGTCTCGCCAAAGCGGTCCTTGCGCTCGACGACGATGGCCGTGTGGGGGATGGGCAGGCCGAGGGGTCGGCGGAACATTGCCGTCACCGCGAACCAGTCCGCCAACCCTCCGACCATGGCGGCCACCGCGGTGGCCTGGACCCAGATGAGCCACCGGTGCCCCCCGGAGAAGGCGGTGGAGGCCAAGAAGACTACGGTGACGGCGGCCAGCAGCCCTCCAGCCTGGCGCTTGGTGACCCGAAGCTGGCGGGCCCGCGCCGCTTCTGAGGCGGACCGGGTTATCAACGTCGCACTCCCGACGACGGCTTCACCGACGGGGACCTTCGGCGACCAGGAGGGCTACCGGCAGGCCGGCGAGGACGTCACCGAGGAGGACATTCCCCTCCCAGTTGCCACCGCCCAGACGGTCGATGAAGCATCCGGGGGGCAGGCTCAACGTGGTATCGCCCCAGCCGCCGACGCCATCCAGCACCGTTGCCGTCCGGGTCACGACCGTGATCGCTCCCCCGCCGCGACACCACGCGATCACATGTCGCGCAGCCGGACCGCTCGCCTCCAGCGCTTCATAGCGACCGTCGACGCCAGGCCCGAACCACTCAGGATGCTCCCGACGGACCTGCAGCGCTCCCCAGGTGACGGCCAGCTTTGTCAACCCGGAGCCCTCCTCCTCGGCCCAGGCGGCCACGGCGGTCATCTGGGCGCAGCGGGTCAGCAGGCGTCGGCGGTGTTCGTAGTCGACGGGACGACGGTTGTCGGGGTCGACCAGAGAGAAGTCCCAGCACTCGCTCCCCTGGTAGAGATCGGGGATCCCCGGGGCGGTCAGGGTGGCGAGCTTCTGGGCCAACGCCACCGCCCAGCCCGGACGGCGGATGTCGGCGACGAAGGCCTCCAGATCAGCGGTGAACTCGTGATCGCTGAGCGCGTCACGAATCCATTGCTCGAGCTGTTGATCGTAGAACGGGTCGGGATCGGTCCACGACGTGTGGACCTTGGCCTCCCTGGTGGCCTTGGCCAGATAGGCCACCGCCCGGTCCCCGTCGAGGGGCCAGGCGCCCACGAACGACTGATAAGCCAGCCACTCGGTGTTGCCGTCGGGCGGGGCCACCGATTGTCGCTTTCGGTGATGGGCTCGCCAGCGAAGCACTGCCGCCTCCCACTCGCGGGGAATCTCAGCCAGCACCGACAATCGGGCCCGAACGTCCTCGCTGCGCTTGGTGTCGTGGGTGGAGGTGGCCAGGAGGGCCTCGGGAGCGTGGTCCTGAGCCGTCTGGTTGGCTTGGTGGAAGTCCTCGATCGACACGCCCAGACGGCCCGGGTCTCCGCCCACCTCGTTGAGCCAGCTCACCGGCACGTAACGGTAGAAGGCCGTGTCCTCCACCGCTTTGGCCATCACCGGCCCGGTGAGCTGCTGGGTTCGCAAAGTCAGCTCCAGCTCATCGCGGCCGGGGATTCGCCCCAGGAGCAGGTCACGCAGGAGGCCGAGGAGCTCCTCGTCGATGTCGGGATCTCGAATGCCGGCGCCCAGCACCGCCCTCTCGACGGTGTTGACGTCGCTCGACGTGCTCGGGGTGCCGGCGCGCACGTAGGTCCGATACACCGAGAAGCCGGCAATGACCTCGGCCAGCGCGACGCGCAGGTCCCGGCGGGTGTAGTCCCGGTAGCGCCGATGCCGCTCACAGATGACCGTGAGGCGCGAGACCAACCGGTTCAGGTCGGTGGCCAGTGGACCCTCGAGCACCTCGTCCTTGGCGTGCTGGACGATCTCCTCGTAGCGCTCGGTGATGCCCGAGAACCCCTGGTAGATCTCCACCATCAGCGCCGAGCCATCGGCGTCGTTGAGCACGCCGGCGACCACGTTCAACCAGCCGTAGCCGGTCGTTCCTGCCATCGCCCACCCCGACGGCAGGACCTCGGGCCCCTCCAGGATCTTCTCGACCACCACCCACGTCCCCGGCACCGCCGCCTGCAGGCGGGCCAGGTAGGTGCCCGGATCGCGCAGACCGTCTACGTGGTCGATGCGGATCCCGTCGACCACGCCCTGGCCCAGCCAGTTGAGGATCAGCTGGTGGCTGTCGGTGAAGACGGCCGGGTCTTCGACCCGGATCCCAGCCAGGTCGTTGATGTCGAAGAAGCGACGGTAGTCAAGCTCTTCGCCGGCCGTACGCCACCACGCCAGGCGGAAGTTCTGGCGGTCCAGAAGGTCGTCGAGGGCGTCGGGGTCGCCGTTGATGGCGCTGACCGCCTCGTCGATGGCGTGGCCTACCTCCGGGTTGGTCTGACACAACCGGCCCAGGCGGGTCCGGAGGATCTCCTTGTCCCGGTGTCGCTCGGCGACCGAGGCAGCGTCGGTGGCGGTGGAGCGGGGCAGGCGCCCAAAGGCGGTGGCCACGCTGGCCAGCTCGGCGGCCACGGGCGCCAGGTCCTCCTCAGTGGCAGTCACCGAGCCGAGTCGGGCGACCGCCCCCTCCAAGATGGCGTCGAGCGTCCGGGGAGCGATGGGCACCACATGGTCGTAGTAGTGCAACACGAAGCTCCCCCCTTCGCGCTCCAGGCGCAGGTTGCCGCCTTCGAGCTCCCGCCCGTAGTGGTCGCCCAGGATGGGCAACAGCACAACGTTGCGCAGCTTGGACTCGGGAGGGTCCCAGTCCACATCGAAGTAGGAGGCGTAGATGCTGGCCGGGCCGTTTTCGAGAACGTCCCACCACCACCGGTTGTCCCGCCCGGTGATGGCCATGTGGTTGGGCACCACGTCGACCAGTTGCCGGAGTCCAGCGGCGGACACCGTCTCGCACAGACGTGCATAACCGTCGCTCCCACCCAGCTCGGCGTTGACCCGGGTGGGGTCGACGACGTCGTAGCCGTGGGTGCTGCCCTGTGCAGCCTGCAGGATAGGCGACAGGTACAGGTGACTGATCCCGAGCTCGGCGAGATAGTCGACCACGCTCTGGGCATCACCGAAGCCAAACTCGCCACGCATCTGCAGGCGGTATGTGGCCCGGCGCGATGCGGGCCGCTCGGCGGCCAGGAGGGGATCAGGACTCACGGCGGAGCACGACCACGCTGCGGTCGCTCACGTCGATGACATCGCCGGCGTCGACATGGCGGCCCCCATCGGGAATCAGGGGCGTCGCGGTATCGAGGACGATCTGCCAGCGCCGGGCGAAGGTCGGGCTCGGCGTGGTGAAACCGATCGTCTCCCAGTGGGCATTGAAGCACAGCAGCAACGAGTCGTCGACGATGCGCCGGCCGCACCGGTCGAGGTAGCCGATGGCCTCGCCATTGAAGAACACGGCCAGGGAACGGGCGAAGCTCTGCTCCCACTGCTCGTCGGACATCTCCTCGCCGGAGGGGTCCAGCCACACGATGTCAGCCTGGCCCCGAGCCCCGATCGGTCTGCCTCGGAACCAGCCCCGGCGACGCAGACCGGGGTGGGCCCGGCGCAGGTCCATCAGCTGACGGGTGAACCCCAGCAGATCGAGGTTCGTGTTGCGCTGAGTCCAATCCAACCAGGAGATCTCGTTGTCCTGGCAGTAGGCGTTGTTGTTACCGCCCTGGGTGCGCCCCATCTCGTCGCCGGAGACCAGCATGGGGACGCCCTGGGACAGGAACAGGGTGGCGAGGAAGTTGCGGTGCTGCCGGTCGCGCAGATCGTTGATGGTGGGATCGTCGGTCGGCCCCTCGGCCCCACAGTTCCAGGATCGGTTGTCGTCGGCGCCGTCCTGGCCCCCTTCGCCGTTGGCCTCGTTGTACTTGTCGTTGTAGGCCACCAGATCGGCCAGGGTGAAGCCGTCGTGGGCGGTGATGAAGTTGACGCTGGCCGACGGTGACCGTCCGTCATCCTCGTAGAGGTCCGAGCTGCCGGTGAGCCGAGCGGCGAACTCACCCACCGTGCCCGGCTCGGAGCGCCAGTAGTCACGGACGGTGTCGCGATATCTCCCGTTCCATTCGGACCACAACGGGGGGAAGTTGCCCACCTGGTAGCCGCCGTCGCCCACGTCCCACGGCTCGGCGATGAGCTTGACCTGACTGACTACGGGATCCTGCTGGATGACGTCGAAGAAGGCCGACAGCCGATCGACGTCGTGCAGCTCGCGAGCCAGGGTGGAAGCTAGATCGAAGCGAAACCCGTCCACATGCATGTCGGTGACCCAGTAGCGCAGGCTGTCCATCAGCAGTTGGAGCACGTTGGGGTGACGCATGTTCAAGCTGTTGCCGGTTCCCGTGTAGTCCATGTAATACGACGGGTCGCCGTCCACCAACCGGTAGTAGGCGGCGTTGTCGATGCCTTTGAACGACAGGGTGGGGCCCAGGTGGTTCCCCTCCGCCGTGTGGTTGTAGACGACATCGAGGATCACCTCGATGCCCGCCGCATGCAGGGCCTTGACCATGGTCTTGAACTCGGCGACCTGGCCGCCGCCGTCGCCCGCCGCCGCATACCCCCCGTGGGGGGCGAAGAAGCCAATGGAGTTGTAGCCCCAGTAGTTGCGCAGGCCCTTGTCGATCAGGTGCTGGTCATGGACGAATTGATGAACAGGTAGCAACTCGATGGCGCTGACGCCGAGCAGGGTCAGATGCTCGATGGCCTCGGGGGTGGCCAGGCCGGCATAGGTTCCCCGCAACTCGGGTGTCATCGTGGGGTGCGAGGCGGTGAGGCCCTTGACGTGGGCCTCGTAGATCATCAACTCGTGCAGCTCGAGGCGCGGGGCCTGGTCGTCAGCCCAGTCGAAGGTCTCGTCGATGACCACGCTGCGCGGCATGAACGGGGCACTGTCGTCGTCGTTGCGCTCCTCCGGCGAACCGAAACGGTAGCCATAGCAGGCCTCGTCCCAGTCGATGTCGCCACAGACGGCCTTGGCATAGGGATCGAGGACAAGCTTGGCCGGGTTGCAGACCTGTCCACGCGACGGATCCCACGGGCCGTGGACCCGAAAGCCGTAGCGCTGACCGGTGCCGACCCCCGGAACGTAACCGTGCCAGCGGTAGGCCGAAGCTTCGGGGAGCTGGTGGCGCACCTCGGCGCCATCATCGTCGAAGAGGCAGAGCTCTACGGCCTCAGCAGCCGAGGTGAACAGAGAGAAGTTGGTTCCCTGGCCGTCGTATTGTGCGCCGAGGGGATAGGGACGGCCGGGCCAGACGGGCATGGTGGCAACGTACCCTTCCGGTGGCGACCCTCAAGCAAGGCCAGCCCGTAGCCTGGGGCCGTGCATCCTCTGGTCGCGATCGTGGCTTTCATCCCCAGCCCTCCGAGCAACGGGATCAGCGTCGGTCCGCTGCGCCTTCACATCTACGGCCTGTGCATCGCCGCAGGCATAGCGGTGGCCGTGATGGTGGCCCAACGCCGGTGGCAGAAGATCGGCGGCCTGCCCGGAACCATGTCCACCCTGGCCGTCTGGGGGGTACCCGGCGGCCTCATCGGCGCCCGCCTCTACAGTGTGCTGACCAGTTATCAGCAAGACACCGGTGGACACTTCTGGCGGGTGTTCGCCATCTGGCAAGGTGGCCTGGGTATCTGGGGCGCCGTGGTCGGTGGGGTGGCCCTGGGACTCGTGGGGGCCCATCGCCACCACCTGCGGACCGCTCCTCTCCTCGACTGCGTGGCCCTGGCCTTTCCGCTGGCCCAGGCCGTGGGTCGATTGGGCAACTACTTCAACCAGGAGCTGTTCGGGAAGCCCTCCGGGCTTCCCTGGGCCGTCAAGATCGACGCCGCCCACCGCCCGGCGGCCTACATGAGCGCCATGGCGTTCCAACCCACCTTTGCCTACGAGATGGTCTGGGACGTCTTCTCCTTCGTCGTGGTCCTCCTCGTCGCTCACCGCGTCAAGCTTCGCCGCGGTTACCTCTTCGCCGTCTACGCCATGGCCTACACCGTGGGGCGGTTCTGGATCGAGTACCTGCGCATCGACCCGGCGCACAAGTACGGACCATTCCGGCTCAACGACTACACCAGCTTCCTCGTCTTCGCCGCCGCCACCATCATGATCTTCACCCGGGGTAGGCCGCACTCGGGTGACGAGCTGGTCAGCGATCCCCTGCCCGACGGCGATGTGGCCGGCACCAGGATGGACGCACCGGCCGCTCCATGAGCGCCAGCCAGCTCACATCGCCACGGCGTGGCCCTCCCCGCTCTCAAGGCCCAGGCGTGCGCGCTCCCCCACGTAGGTGGCTCGAGCCCTGAACACCGTCCGGGACTCGTACTCCTCCAGGGCATGGGCCAACCAACCGGCCATGCGACCAATGACGGTGATGGCCTGGCCTGCTCCGCGGATCATCTCGGAGCCGAAGGACAGCGCCCCCAGGGCGAAGTCGACGTTCGGCCTGGGCAAGCCCCGACGGGCAGCCAGGGCCACCACGGCGTCGACGACGGCCCGTCGCCGGGGGTCCATGGCCAGGTCGTCCAGCCGGCGCAGCAGCTCACGGGCCCGAGGGTCACCGTCAGGGTAGAGGCCCATGCCGAAGCCCCGCAGCGGTTCGGCGCGCGCCAACCGCTCCCCGATGGCCGCCGCCGGATCGCCGCTCATGGCATCGTCGAAGAGGCGGTGGACCTCGTTGGCCGCGGCAAGGTGCAACTGACCACTCGCCGGTCCCAACCCGGTGGTGACCACCGAATAGGGATCGGCTCCGAAGGCGGCCGCCACCCGGGCGGCCAGGGTCGACGGGGCCAGCTCGTGGTCAGCCATGAGCACCAGGGCGGCGTCGAGCACGGAGACGCGCCCGGGGGTCGGGGGCAGCGGTGACAACCTCAGCCACAGCTGCTCGGCCATGCTCTCCCCCCGGCGCCGTCGCCCAGTGGCCGGCAACGTATCCACGGCGATGGCCAGGAGATCCCGGGCCGTCGTCGTCACCGCCGACGGGCGCAGATCCCATCGAAGGGCGTCCGCCGAGCCGGCCGCCACAACGGCGATCTTGATCCTGTCGATGGGCAGGGCTGACGGGCCGAGAC
>JALZAH010000538.1 GCA_030948425.1 Actinomycetota bacterium | reverse complement strand
TCGCCGTGGTCGGCAGCGTTCCGGCCTGCACCATCCTGGCCCGCAGCCCGGCGTCGACCCTGTCCATCCCTTCGTAGCCGGCTCGCCGGAGAGCATCAGACCTCGAAGGTGCCTCCCGTTCGCCAATAGAACCGCTGGCGACGCTCCAAGAAGTCCTCGTCGACCAAGAACCGGCGAAGCGCCGCATAATCGGGGTGATACCGACCGAGTAGACGGTTGACCTCTTCCTCCTTGTAGACCTGACCCGGCTCGAACTGCTGCGCCAGGAAGTCGAGCACCACCATTCGCTTGGTCCGCTGGGTAGGGATGGAACGAAGCCGACCATCATCCATGAACGCTCGGAGCACGGTCGCCTGCCTGGGGCTGGCCCCCAGGTCGATGGGGTCGACGGCCGGGCGGAGGCGGGATGCCTGGCGGGCCGCATCGCGCATGACGGCCATCTGGACGACCACCCGATCGCCGCTGTTCTCATCGGCGGGTCCAACAACACCGGCGGCCACAAGCCGACCGAGGGTCCGCTGAACCTGTCCTATCTTCATCCCCGTGCGTCCGGCGACCTCATCGGGGCCGGCCGGTCCATGAAGGACGATCGCGGCCAGGACGGCCAGGCCCTCGGGTGTGGCCATGGTCGCCAGAACCCGACCGGGATGGTTTCCTCCAACGGGCAGCTCATCGACGGGCGGGTTGGGGCCGCCACCGGCGTCGGTGAAGCTCACGACCGCACGCTAGGACGCCACGGCCGCCTTCTGTCACCCTCGGACCCAGTGACCGGCGCAGCGGGGCGGCGCTCCGCCCCCGAAGTCCGATGGCCGGCGACAAGGTCACCTCCTTGCGGGTACGCTCCACGGGACGCGCTTGGTTGGGAGGGACGACAAGTGATGCTTTCGGACGTGATCGACGATCAGTTCCTGGCGAAGTACCGGGCACTGCTCGATGCCGAGGATTCCGCCTTCGATGAGCTCGAACACGCCGTCGAGGACGGTGATCGGGCACGCTTCGACGGCGATCTCCTCGCTTGGCGGGAGGCCGTGGAACGCAAGCTGTGCTATCTGCATCGTTTGGGTGTGGTGTTGCCACCCGCTCTCGCCTGCTGATCGCTCATGGAGACAGCGCACGGTGGTATCCACCATCGGGGCGTGGTTCCAGGGTTGCTTGGTCATCCCGGCTGGTCCGGGAGGTTGAGGTCGAGATGCGCTCTGGGGAGGCCTGCGTGTCGCTTGTTGAACCTCGCCGGAGAGGGCTAGAATGGTCTAAGTCATTTGAGTTTGCGTCTCCCGGGACCTTGGTGACGCGTCGAAGCTGCGACGGAGAGGGTCCCATGGGTAGGAACGCACGCTGTAGCCCGGTCGAAGGGCGTCGCCCGATTGCTGTCGGTGCGCGACTTCGTCGACTGCACCGGAGCCAGGGCGATCACCGCAAGCCTGCAGGACCTCCCCAGCGACTGTCGATCAAGATCCATGCGCCGAACTCCTCCGCCCGCGAAGTGCTCCTCCTCATCGGGTTGGACGCCAGATACGTGATCGACGGCGACGTCGCCGGTTTAGGGCAGCACCGATCAGATCCCCATAGCAAGCCAGCCCCGCCTGGGACCTACTCGCGCAGCAAGTTCACCGCCCCGTCGGTGAGCGCCGGCCAGCCCCCCCTCTAGGCCCCGGCTGCGCGAGTAGCTCCGAGGCGGGTCCTACCGCCGCCGATCACCCCTGTCATCGCCGCAGCCCGACGACAACCGAGCGCATGCATGCAGGGCTCGGTGGGCACGTCCATCTCGGGGAGCCGCACCTGTGGAGCGGCTGCACACGCTCGAGACCGGGCAGGCTGTCGCTACCGCAACCCAGGCAGGTGCGCAAGCCACCACCGCTGCCACACAGGCCGGCGCGTCGGCGACGACCGCCGCTGCCCACGCCGGGACCTGGGCGACCATGGCGGCTGGTGCCGGGGGTCTGATCGTCGGGATCTTTCTTGGTCTGGCGATTGCCAAGTCCTGAGCACACCGTCTGATCCTCGCGCTCGTCCAGACCGTCTCATCCTCAAGCGGGCGGCACCGGGGCGTATGTCATCAGCCGAGGAATCGCCAAGGCCGGCATTGGCGACCGTCCGAGCCGCCGGAACGACGACCGGATCGATTCACTGTCCCGACAACCGTCGGGGACCAGACCGGTCGACAGCAGCCGGAAGAAGCTGCCGGGTGCCCCGACGACGGCTTGGTAGAGGTGACCCCGCACAACGTTCGCTCGAGCTCAGCGACGCAAGAGCACCGCGCCAAGAGTGATCAGATGAGCCCGAGCTCCTGCACGGCGTCCCGTTCGGCGCCGAGCTCGGCGACCGACGAGTCGATGCGCGAACGGGAGAAGTCGTCGATGTCCAGGTCTCCCACGATGTTGTAGGCGCCGTCTGTGACGGTGCAGGGGAAAGATGAGATGATGCCTTCGGGGACCCCGTAGGACCCGTCGGAGGGGACGGCCATCGACACCCAGTCATTGTCGGGCGTGCCCATCACCCAATCGTGGAGGTGATCGATTGCCGCGTTCGCCGCCGATGCCGCGCTCGACGCACCCCTGGCCTCGATGATCGCTGCGCCCCGCTGCTGCACCTTGGGGATGAACTCCGACTCGATCCAGCTCTGCTCACCGATGTGGTCCAGGGCCGGCTGGCCCCCGATCCGTGCCCGATAGACATCGGGGTACTGGGTGGCCGAGTGGTTGCCCCAGATTGTCATGTGGGTCACCTCCGACACCGGACGCCCGGCTCGTTGGGCCAGCTGGCCCATGGCCCGGTTGTGGTCGAGGCGGGTCATGGCGGTGAACTGCGCGTCAGGGATGTTGGGAGCGGCATTCATGGCGATGAGGGCGTTGGTGTTGGCCGGGTTGCCGACTACGAGGACGCGGACCTGCGGCGATGCGCTGTCGGACAGGGCTTTGCCCTGCACCGTGAAGATGGCCCCGTTGGCCTCGAGGAGGTCCTTGCGCTCCATCCCTTTGGTCCGGGGACGCGAACCGACGAGCAGGGCAACATCGACATCACCGAAGGCCACGTTGGCATCGTCGGCGGTGATGACATCGGTGACCAGCGGGAAGGCACAGTCGTCGAGCTCCATGACCACGCCGCCCAGGGCCCCGAGGGCCGGGGTGATCTCGAGCAGCTGGAGGATGATGGGCTGGTCCGAACCGAGCAACTGGCCGCTGGCGATGCGGAACAGCAAGCTGTAACCGATCTGGCCGGCAGCTCCAGTAACGGCGACACGGACGGGGGATGCTGGCATCGAGATGGCCTCCAGGGCGGGGGGTGATCGGGACCGACGTTAGGTCCGCCCTCCGGGTGAGGCCAACGCGAAAGGCACCTGGGAGCACCCGGAAGGGACGGGCCCCGACCTGCAGGACAGGCGGCTTGACATCCTCGCCCAAGAAGTGAACCATCGTTGACGTGGCTGGCTCCGACACGAAGGACTCGGAGGACGCGGAGCACTGGGCCCCAAGAGCTGCCCGGTGGTTGGAAGCCCATGCCCGTCGGCGGCCTCCGGAGCGCACCTTGCGTTGGGCCGGGCGGAGCTGGTGGCCGCCGCCGTGGGCTTTGCCCTCGATCACCCCACCCGGCTGGCCACCTATTTGCGGGAACGACCCCGCTTGAGCGGAGCCTCGGAGCGGGCGGTGGCCACCCTCGAGGCCCGAATGAGCAACGAGTGGTCGAGCCGGGTCTGGCCCTCGGCTACTGCATGGGCAATAGATCTCTTGCAGACATGGGGCCTGTCTTTGCTCCTCAGGGTGAACGACGGGCAACAAGGCTCTGATAGGAGGCGGCGTGACCGAGCGTGTGTTCGTGGTAGGTGTCGGTATGACGAAGTTCGAGAGCTGGGCCTGAGCGGCATCCCGGCCGTCAACGTGAACAACAACTGCTAGACGGGATCCTCGGCGCTGTACCTGGGGACGCCAGTTCGTGGCCGGTGGACTGGCCGACTGCGTCCTGGCTCTCGGATGCACAGTGAACTGGGAGCGGGGGTTGCTGCTGCAGTGTGTCCGACATCGGATGGGGGGCCGCCGCCGTGCTCGTCAACGAGCGCTTTGTCGCCGAGCACGGTTTGGCCGACCGGGCCGTTGAGATTGTCGGTCAGACCATGACCACCGACTTCGCCTGGCGTTGAGCGTCCTCGGAACAGAGGATCCTAGGACAGGCGGTCGACGATGGCGCTGGCGAACTCGGAGGTCTTGACCTCCGTGGCCCCCTCCATCTGTCGGGCGAAATCGTAGGTGACGACCTTGTCGGCGATGGTCGCCTCCAATGCGGTGACAACGTCGTCGGCCGCCTCCTGCCAGCCCAGGTGCTCGAACATGAGCACGCCGGAGAGCAGCACGGAACCGGGATTGACCTTGTCCTGACCGGCGTACTTGGGAGCCGTGCCATGTGTGGCCTCGAAGATGCCGTGCCCGGTCACGTAGTTGATGTTGGCGCCGGGGGCGATCCCGATCCCACCGACCTGTGCGGCCAGGGCGTCGGAGATGTAGTCACCGTTGAGGTTGGTGGTGGCGATCACATCAAACTCGTCGGGGCGGGTCAGCACCTGCTGGAGGAAGATGTC
>JALZAH010000528.1 GCA_030948425.1 Actinomycetota bacterium | reverse complement strand
CAGCCGGGCCCCCTGGCGGACCCGAGCCAGGTCCCACACGACCACACCGTCGCCCAGGACGACGCCGGCGTCGACGATGGCGCCGGGCCGGACGGCAGCGCTCATCCGGCCCCGGTGGGGGCATGGCGGGCGGCGGGGTAGGCGAGGTCGGCGACGGAGCGCGCCAGCGCCGTCACCCCGGCCTGGTCGCCGGTGGCACGGGCCTGAACCAGGCGGTCGAGGAGATCCACCACCCGAGCATCGTGGGCGCTGACAGGCCGGCCCGTCAGCCCCCTGCGCAGCAGGGTCGAGGCGTCGGTGTAGTTCCCGGCGTTGAGGGCCTGGTAGCCGAGTTGGTAGTCGTTGGCCGCCCCTCGGCGCCCGGAGTCACCGAGCTGGTGCGAAAGTGGCCCCCGCAGCCGGTCGAGCTCGCGCCACGCCGTCGGGTAGTCCCCGAAGTAGGTTGCAAACTCGAAGACGTTCAGCGTGGTGGAGGCGTTGCGCAGCCCGCTGCGCCACTGCCACAGCGGGTCGGCATTGTCCAGAAGGCCGCCGTGGGCGTCGCGCACGAAGACGGCGGCGGTAGGTCCGTAGAACGCCAGGTGCCATCCGTCCAGGCGGAGGAACTCTTCCCACGTATTCGCCTTGAGCAGGTCGATCACGGCCACGTTGGCGGGGTGCCGGGCGACGAAGCCGGCGACGTCGCTACCGGTAGCGAACGCGAACTGCTCGGAGAACCAGCTCAGGTAGGGAAACGAGCGCGAGTCGATCATGACCCTGTCGTGCGGGTAGAGCCGCCACAGCAGGTACCCGCCGGAGTCGAAGATGTTGTACAGCCGAGGCCCGAGCTCGGGGCGGTCGCGTTGAAGGCGCTGAAGGTAGGCGGTCTCCACGACGGGGTTCACGTAGCCGGTGCCGAAGCCCAGCCACGATCCCGCCGTCGGCGCCGCGTAGGCGCCGTACCCGGCCCGAGCCCCGAGGACGATGACCGCGGCTGTGGCCACGCTCGCGGCCACGGGTCGGGCCCTCAAGGCCTTGGGCGCGCTGCGCCTGACTTCGCCGGGGAGGTCGGGGGTGGCCAACAGCTCCATGACGGCGAAGCCGAACACGACGGCCAGCAGGTAGGTGGCACGCAGCTGGAGCACGAACAGCGGGAGGTAGGCGACGACGGCGGCGACGGCCGCGAAGTTGATGGCGCCACTGCCGCGGACCACCCGGTAGACCAGCACGGAGGCCAGCACCACGGCCATCACCACCCCGTAGTCGATCAGGTGCAGCCCGAGGGCGCTGTGAGCGTAGATACTCCGGTAGGCGGCGTTCCAAGCGGCGTCCGGTCGGGCCAGGTCACCGAGGACGTAGTCCCCGACGAGCTGGAGCGGGTAGCGCGGCCCGTAGGGAGTCAGGTTCACGGCGACGGCGCACGCCGCCCAGCACCCGAGCAACCAGGCGAGCTCTCGGCGGGGCAGGGCGGCCCGGCGTGAGAATCGGGCGTTCGCGACCTCGCCCAGCGCGGTGGCGACGAGGAACACGACGACGAGGATGAACGCACCATGGGTGTTGACCCAGACCAACACGATCACGGGCACGGCCACGAGCCAACGTCGGCCGTCCCCGCCGTGCTGGGTAACCCAGCGGGCCTGGAAGTACGACCCGACCACCAGGGTGAACAGCAGGAACGACAACAGCTCGGGCTTTATGATGGTGCCGGCTTTGGCGGCCAGCACGACGACCACGATGACCAGCACTGTCACCGGGCTCGATCCGCGCCCGACTCGACGGGCGAACCACCACAGCAGGGCCGCTACCGCAGCCACCACCACGTAGCGCAGCACGAACAGTCCCGTGAGACCGGCCACGTTGAAGATGCCGAGCAGGAACAGCTCCCCGATCCACGCGCAGTAGATCGTGCGGTTGGACGCCGGCGTCCACGAGTAGAGCGACGGGTCGGGGATCAGGGTGTGGCGGTGCAGGATCTGGCGGGCGTAGGCGAGGTGCCAGAAGAGGTCACCGTCCTGTATGGGCTCCGCGTACACGGCCGCCACCGCCACGACGGCAAACACGGCCAGGACAAGCGGCCAGCGCCGCCTCATCTCGTCTCCAGGTCGACGGGGCGGCCCCGAGCCGCCAGCGATGACGATGCGTGCTCGAGCAGGCCCACGACCCGCTGGCCCGAGCGCCCGTCGCTCAGGGGAGCGGCACCGGAACTGACGCATCCTACGAAGTGACCCAGGGCGATCAGCAGCGCTTCGCCCGGGTCCAGATGCGGAGACCACGGCTCGGTGTTCGTCTCGTACACGGTGAGACTGGGCTTGGTGACGTCATCGTCGAAGACCACCTGGCGGCGGCTGCCGCCCACCAGGATGCGGCGAAGCTTGATCGGCGACAGCCAGCTGGCCTGGAGGTGAGCGATCATGTCGTCTGCGTAGAACAGCGTCAGGTGGGCGATGCTGTGGCGGGCCCCGGCGGGGTGGGCGGCGCCGGTCGCCGACAGCGCCACCGGACCGCCGGGACGCATGGCGTCGAGGCAGCCGAGATCGTGCACCGCCAGGTCCCACAGGACGTCCTCGCCCGGGCGGAACCGACCCTCGCTGGCTCGGACCGAGTCGTAGTACCGGAGCTCACCCAGGCGACCACCGTCGGCGAGACGGCGGATGGTGACCATGGCGTCGCTGTACACCGCAGTGTGGTTGACCATCAAGGTAAGCCCGTGGCGCTCGGCGACATCGACCAAGTGGGTCGCCTCCTTTGAGGTCGCGGTGAATGGCTTTTCGACCATCACATGTTTGCCAGCGGCGAGGGCGGCCCGGGCGAGCGGGTAGTGGCTGGCCAAGGGTGTGGCCACGACCACGGCATCCACACCGGGGTCGCCCAGCACCGCGTCGGGATCGGCGTCGATGGTTACGCCCGGCACTTGGACCTCGGCGTCGCGGCGCCGCTCGGCGTCGGGGTCGACTACCGCCGCCAGGCGGACGTCGGGCATGGCGATCAGGTTCCGGGCCAGGTGGGCGCCCCAGTACCCGTAGCCGAACAACCCGACGGTGGTCATCGCCGGGGCTCGCACGTCCAGGTGGCCAGCACGCCGTCGAGTCCGTACGCCGAGTATCTCACGTGCTCCTCATCCCAACATCCTGCACAACCGAGGAGAGCGTCGAGGGCGTCGCTGCGGCGCATCCAGGCGCCTCGATCGATGGCCCGCACCACCCGGGCGAGGAGCGGGCCCCCGGGTCCGGGCGTGACGCCGTCGAACACCACGGCGTGGCCGCCGGGGCGCACCACCCGCTGGAGCTCGCCCAGCGCCGTCGTCGCCGAGTCGTCGCTCAGGTGGTGCAACAGCCCGAAGCACCAGGCACTGTCGAGTCCTCCGCTGCGGAGCGGAAGGGCGGTGGCGCTGGCCACCACGCCCCGTCCCCCTGTGGCCTGCAGTGACCGAACTGATGACAACGACACGTCCAGCCCGATCGGGTGGGCATCGAGCTCACGCAGCCATGACCTCGGTCCGCATCCCACGTCGGCGACGAGGTTCCCCGCCTGGTGGGCGGCCGCCCAGCGGCGCAGCACGGCGGACAGCGCCGACCGGGAGCCGGGTGCCAGGACCATCTGGGCGACGACGTAGGCGCCGGATCCCAATACGAGGCACCGCTTCGTGCTAGCCGTCGTAGGTGGCTTCCACGACGTAGGCCGGTCGCCGACGCGCTGCGTCGAGCCCCCGCCACATGTAGGTGCCGACCACGCCGAGCGTCAGCATCTGGGCGCCGCCCACGATCAGGGTGACGACGATGACCGCTGACCACGCCTTCGGGGGGTGGCCGAGGACGGCGGCCCCGATGACGATGACGGCGAAGAGCAGCCCCAGGGCTGCGGTGGTCAGCCCCAATGCACCGATCCAGCGCAGCGGCCGGTCGGTGAAGGCGGTGACCGAGTCCACCGCCAGCTCCCACTTCTTCGTGGGAGTCCACCCCGACGCTCCGTGCCCACGGGGCGCCTTGTTGCACTCCACCGTCGTCTGGTCAAAACCCAGCCAGCTCACGAGCATGAACAGGTGAGCGTGGCTCTCCTCTGCGCGTCGGATGGCGTCGAGGACGACCCGGTCGACCAGCACCACGTCCGCACCGGTGGGAGGAAGGGCGCCGCGCCCGACGACGCGGTCCATGAGCCGATGGTAGAGACGGGAGGTTGCTGGTGATCGGGAGCCGTCCGGGCCACGGGTGCCCCACACCACCTGTGCTCCTCGTTGCCATGGTTCCAGCAGCCGGGGGATATCCTCGGGTGCGTCTTGAAGGTCGGCGGCCATGACCACGGCTACGTCGCCGCGGGCGGCGTCGATGCCGCAGGCGATGGCGGCGTGGGAGCCGAAGTTGCGCGACAGGCGGCGGAATCGGAGACGAGGTTCGGCCCGTATCAGATCGCCGAGCACGACGGCGGTGCCGTCCTCGGAGTGGTCGTCGACGACCACCCACTCCCAGTCCAGGCCGATCGAGGCGAGGGCATCGATGAGGCGGGCGTGGACGATGGGAAGGTTCTCCGCCTCGTTGAACGCGGGCATGACCACCGACAGCAGTGTCACCGGGAACAGACCGCCCCGAGGGCCTCCACCACCAGGTCCTGGTCGGCATGGCTCATCTGGGGGTAGAGCGGAAGGAGCACGCCCCGGTCCTGAGCGGCCTCGCTGTGGCTCAACTCTGACCCGGCTCGCCATGAGCCAGGCGGGTAGGCGCGCTCGCGATGGGCGCACATCACGGCGCGCCGCGATGCCACCCCCCGGTCGAGGAGCCCCTGCATCACCGTCCGCTGATCCAGGCCCTCGGCCAGCCGCACACCGTAACTCTGCCAGTTGCTCCGGGCCCAGGGAGGCTCGACGGCCACCCCCACCGTCGGGATCTCCGCCAGCAGCCGGTGGTATCGGCCGGCCAGGACCCGACGACGCTGCACCGACCCAGCAAGGCGGCCGAGCTGCACCCGGCCCACGGCCGCTTGCAGGTCGGTCAGGCGGAAGTTGAAGCCGGGCCGGTCGTAGGTCTCGAAGGTCACCTTGTCGGCCTCGTGGCGAGCATGGGCGGCCACGGACATCCCGTGGGCGCGTGCTCCTCGCACCTGCCGGTCGAAGCCGGCATCACCGGTGGTGACCATCCCCCCGTCGCCGGTCGTTACCAGCTTGCGGGGGTGGAACGAGAAGCATGCAGCCATGCCATGCGGCCGCCCGATCGGCTCCCAACGGTCGCCCCAGAGGATCTCGGAGCCGACGGCGCAGGCGGCGTCCTCGATGACCGCCACGCCGTGCTCGGCGGCGATCGGCAATATCGCCGCCAGGTCGGCCGGCATCCCCATCTGGTGCACGCACACCACGGCGACCGTCCGCGCCGAGATGGCGGGTCCCAGTAGGGCGGGGTCCATGTTGGAGCTTGCCGGGTCGATGTCGATGAACACTGGGGTGGCGCCGGTCATCCGGATGGCGTCGGCGGTGGCGATGAACGAGTGGCTGACGGTGACGACCTCCGCCCCGCGCCCAGCGCCGACGGCGCCCAGGGCGAGCAGGAGCGCTGCGGAGCCACTGGAGACCGCGCAGGCGACCGGGGCTCCCACCACCTCGGCCAGCTCTTCCTCGAAGGCCGCCACCTCGGGACCCTGGGTGAGCCATCCGGAGTCGAGGACCCGTCGCAGAGCCCGAACCTCGGCGTCGCCGACCTCGGGCCGGTCCAGGGGTATCACCGCGCTGGGCATCCCATCCGGTGGTGGGCAGCGATCTCGGCGATGCCCTCACGCAGCGAGCGCGACGGTGCGAAGCCGAGCACATGGGCGGCGGAGGAGGCGTCGGCGCACAACCGTCTGACGTCACCAGGGCGCGGCGCTTGCCGCTCGATAGGGGTGCTGGACCCGCCGAAGGTGTCCACGACGAGGCGGGCGAGATCGTCGACGGAGATCTCCCGCCCACTGCCGAGGTTGAACGTCGCCCCTACGATGCCCGCAATGGTCCCGGCCCGCCGGATCCCGGCGGCGATGTCGGCAACATGGGTGAAGTCACGAGTCTGGCATCCATCGCCGAAGATCGTCAGGGGCTGACGGGCGAGAGCATTTCGGACGAACAGGGGAATGACCTCGCCGCTGTTGCCTTCGTGGTGGGCGCGGGGGCCGTAGGCGTTGAAGGGCCGCACGACGACGACCGGCAACCCGAAGCTGAGGCCGTACGCCCGGGCGTAGGCCTCACCGGCCAACTTGGAGGCCCCGTAGGGCGTGGTGGGATACGTGGGATGGTCCTCGTCCATCGGCACCGTGCGGGCCGAGCCGTAGACCTCCGAGCTCGATACGTGCACGACGCGTCGCGGCGCCACGGTGCGCGCCGCTTCGAGCACGGTGACGGTTCCGGTGGCGTTGACAGCGTGGGCTGCCTCCGGGTCGACGAGCGAGCGCCGCAGGTTGACGCACGCCAGGTGGTAGACGGTGTCGACGCCGCGCAGGCAGGCGCCCACCGCCTCAGCGTCGCGGACGTCGCAGCGGACCAGTTCCACCGGCCCGGGGCCGAGACCGTCGAGGTGTTCACGATGCCCGGTCGAAAGGTCGTCGATGACGATGACCCGGCGCCCGGAGGCCGCCAGCTGGCTTACCAGCTCGGAGCCGACAAAACCGGCGCCGCCTGTCACCACGTCGGTGCCGGAGGTCATGACTTGGCGTGGCGTCGCCACCGCACGAACCTGGCCGGTGAGCCCGCCACCACCGCTCCGGGGGCGACGTTGCGGTTGACCAACGATGCCGCCCCCACCACCGCCCCGGCGCCGACGGTAACCCCCGGCAAGATGACCGCACCCGTGCCGACGTCAGCCCCTCGGCCGATGTGAACCCGTGTCACCCGCACCTCTGTGGCGATCACCGGGATGTCGGCGGGGAGCTCCACGTGCGCTGAGGTCAGGATGCGCACGCCGGGCCCGACACCGACCGCGTTGGCGATCACCAGGTCACGCCCGTCGAGGAAGCTCTGGGGTCCGACCCACGTGTGGCTGCCGATGCGGCACCGGCCGTCGACGTGGCCCTGCACCACGGCGTCGGCTCCCAGGAAGACGTTGGCGCCGATGGCGAACGTCTCGGGGTGGCGGAAGCCGACGCCGGGCTCAACGACCAGCCCCGAACCGCAGCGCTCGGCCAGAGCCCGCCACACGGCCCGGCGCAGGACCGCGTCCAACTCGCCGGTGCCCGCCACAAACCGGCCGTAGAGCTCGACCAGACCGTCATGCCCGTACGCTCCGAGCAAGTGCTGCGACAGACCGACCTCAAAGCCCGGGTCTCGTCCCGTCTCTCGCCGGGCGTGCACGGCCGGTGCCGCCCGCCCCTCCATGCCCGAAACGATACTCCGTATGAACCGCCGCCACCGCCGTGCGGACGCCCTTCGCTCGTCGTCGCCCCGCTCCTGGGTGTTCTCGAACGCTGAGTGCACAATGATCTGGTCGACGGGGACGGGTGTGTCGAACAACTCGGCCATGCTCCAGCCCAGACCGACTGCGTGGGAGACCTCAGGGCGGGGTACCGCCATCGTCGAAGCTGACGAACGGGTCCGCCCCCGGACGGTCGTCTTGCTCACCGTTAACGACGCTGAGTGCCGAAGCGGTGCTCTGCATCCCATCTGTGTGCTGGCCGCTCAAGAGCCTGTGCTCGGCGGAGTCGGCCGGCGGTGTCGCTTGCGGGCCAGAGCGGTGAGCAAAGCCCCGACGATCACCAGCATGGCTGCGTCAAGGAGCAAGGCGACCAACTTGGCGCCGGTGAAGGCCAGCGCGCCGGCCGGTGAGGACGATACCGGTGATGGTCCGGTCGGCACCGAGTTCATCAAGCCGCCTCCGGCGGTGACCGGCGTGCTGGCCCCGGGCAGGGGGGTCGTGGGAGTGTTGTTACCAGGCACTGGCAGAGGGGGAGGGGGAGGCGACATGGCCGCCGGTGCCGCGGCAACCATGATCGTGATCGACGGGCTGACGGCGTCAGGATTGACCCCATTGGTGGCTCTGACCGTAAAAGTCGACGATCCGGCCGCGGTGGGCGTGCCGGAGAGCACCCCGGTGCTCGCTTTGAGCGCCAGACCGGCAGGCAGTGACCCCGATGCCACCGTGTAGCTGGGTGGCGGGTGACCGGTGGCGATGAACGTATAGGCATAGGCGGTCCCGACCGTTGCCGTCGGTGGACTGTCCGCGGTGAACGCCAACCCGGCGAGGGTTCCATGGACGGTTTCGGTAGTGGTTCCCGACGATCCCGAGAAGGCGCTGTCACCCGAATATGTGGCCGTCACCGTGTCGGTCCCCACCGGGGTGTTTGTTGCCGGACACGACCCGGCTCCAGCTGTCAGGGTGGCCATGCACAACAGTGTCGAGCCCCGGATTGCTGCCAGCAGGCAGGGTCAGACCGGTGGTGGGGGCGGTGGTCGCCGTCGCCGTGCCCCCGGAGAACGTCTCGATCAGACCCTGGTTGTTGCCCGAGGCGCCGGTGTAGTTGCCCACGGCCACGCACGAACCGGCGGCCGGGCAGGACAGACTGGTGAGAACCACGCCCGGGTCGGTGCCGGCGGGCGGGTTCAGGCCGGTGGTGGGGACGGTGGTCGGCGTCGCCGTGCCCCCTGAGAACGTCTCGATCAGGCCCTGACGATGGTTCGCGACGTCGGTGTAGCTGCCGGCGGCCACACACGATCCTGTCGCCGGACACGACATGGGCCCGAGACGCACGCTCGGGTCGGGGCCGGCGGCCGGGTTCAGACCGGTTGTGGGGGCGGTGGTCGCCGTCACTGTCCCCCCCGAGATCGTCACGATCAAACCCTCACTTTGGGGCGGAAGCGACGCGTTGGCGTAGTTGCCCACGATCACGCACGAACCCGTTCGCCTGACACGACACGCTGTTGAGGAAGACGCCTGGGTTGTTGCCGGCCGGCGTAGGGCAGGACTCGGGCAAGAACGTAGGGGTCTTCGAGTGTCCGGGCAGCCATCTCAGCCTGCTCGTACAGTGACCGGCGGCGCTGAGGTTCACCACCAAGGGAGCGCAGCAGGCTGGCTGCGCCGGCCAGCTCGGCGGCCAACCCGGCATCGGTGACCACGGCCAGGGCCCGGTCGGCGACGGCCGCCGCCCGGTCATCGGTCACCCCCGACGCAGTCGTCGGGCCGAGCCGGCACAAGGCGAGGGCGGCGGCGGCGGCAAGATCCCCGGCGCCGAGGTCCTCGGATTGTGC
>JALZAH010000203.1 GCA_030948425.1 Actinomycetota bacterium | reverse complement strand
GAGGGGGGCGAGGAGCCCAGGAAGGTCGTCGCGGCTCCAGTCGGCCTCGATCCGCGGCTCCTCGGCGCGCAGTTGGTCTGGCGGACGCGATTCCGCGACGCGTGAGACTGATTGATTTGATGTGATTGCACCATCATTTCTATCAATCAAATCAATCTCTGAGGAAGATCCGCGACCCTGATCCGCGACTGCCGCGGCGCGCAGTTGATCGTCATCCGCGGAGTGCGCGCCGCAAAATCGCGGATCGTGCGCGGTAACGAATCGCGGATCGGAGTCGATAGCCGTTGCTGGCTGTGAGGCGGGGATGAACTGGTTGGCCATCCCGGCGACCAGGGTGAGGAGCTCGGTGACCTTGTCGAGTAGAGCGAGCACCTGCTGGGGGGTGACGAGGCCGAGGCCGGCGGGTGCGGGCTCATGGGGTTGGTGATCCACGTTGGGCTCCTTGGCGGGGCGGTCGGGGGGCACGGCGTAGAGACGACGGCCATGGCGCTCGAGGCGACCGGCGCGCTCGAGGGCGGTTACGTGACGGTGGGCGCTCGAGCGGTTGATGCCGAGCTCGTCCGCGAGGTCCTGCAGCGATGCGGGCTTGGGGTCTGCGGGACCGCCGGCGAGCAGCTCGACCAGAGTGCCGTCGGCAGTAGGCCGGGCGAAGCGTTCGAGCAGCTCGCGCTCGACGACGACTGTGCGAGGGGCGAGGCTGGATGTCGTCGTTCGCAGTTCTGCCAGTACGGCGCGGTCGAAGACGATGCCGCCCCGGCGTGTGACGACCGCCGGGCCCAGCCGGCGGAGGTACCAACTGATCGTGCTGGGGGCGCAGCGGTTGCGCCGGGCCAGCTCCTGCTGGCTCAGGTGGACGCGCACGTGGTCGCCGCCGGCGGTGGCGAGAGGCTCGCCGTAGAGCGAGACCGTGTCCCATGCGAAGGCAAGCGCGGCTGAGCGGCTCACGAGGGGATGCTGAACGGGTGTTGCACCCGCCAAGGCCGACAGCGCACCCGTGCCGCGTCAAACGGCGTCAACCCGCAGCCGGGCGCTGCGTCAATCTGAGTGCAAATGCTTGCATCTCGGTTGACAGCGGGTAGACTACGGAATGAAGGACTGAGGACCAACACCTCTCCTTTGTAGGGAGTCTCCGCCTGCCGGTAAGACCGTCGGAACTCCGTGCCTGGTTGTCGTGCCAGGGCCCCTCTCGCCAAAGAGGGGCCCTGGGTGTTCTGGAACTACACTGATGTCATTCGATCGTTCTAGCGTGCGTACCGCCGGGGAGCGCGGATGCTGGGCGTCTTCGTCAGCGCAGCGGTGTTCGTAAGCGGCCGAGAATCTCAGTGTTTCGCCATCGGCCGTCAACTTGGTGCAAACTGGTTGACGGTGCCGAGCAACACGCTTGCAGCCAGGCCACTCGTGGTCGAGGGTTCGGAATGACCGACGTTGGCTCTGTAGGCGCGCCCGGCGCGCAAGAGTGGTACTCCCTGCGTGAGGTCGCCTCGGCGTTGGGGGTGACCCGTCAGGCGGTCCACGCTCGGGTGAAGAGCGGCCGGCTTGAAAGTGAGCAGATCGACGGTGTGTGGCGGATCCCCGCTTCGGCCGTGACAGAGGCGGTGCAGGCACAACGCAGGCGCTTTGTCGGCTCGGGCTCGGTGCGCATTCTTCCCGTGCACTCGCTGGCTGGAGATGAAGACCTAGGTATTTCCGACCGAGTCGTGGCGCTGGAGGCCGCAATCGCCGAGTTGTCCGGGGGCCACCGACGTCAGCTCGCGGAGCGTGACCGGGAGGTCGCTGTGCTCGAGGAACGGTGCCAGCGTCTGACCAAGGCACTTCATCAGATGGTGGACTTGCTTGGTACCGAGGCGCTGCCCGGCGCCGGGAGCCCCGGTGCGAGCTAGGAGCGCGACCGTCCCGACCGGGGCCGGCGGAAAGTGCCGGTTCTCGTTGGGGCAACCAGGGGACGCAAGGGTCGGAATGGGCCAACATGTCTCACTACGGGTGCTCCCGAAGCGTGATTCGGACAGAAAACCTCACCTCCACGTCGGCGCCGCCTAGGTCCCCCGTCACCCAGCCTCACGAAGTCCGTCGCCGTGAGGTGAGGAGCGTCCAACGTAGGTAGCGCGCCGCAGTCCACCCGCAACTCCCGCCCTGAAAATGCGGGGATAATGTCACTTATCCCCGAGCATCCTTGCGACAACAACCAGCACGGATGGTCGTGGGTTCCCATAGGGCCCGCTCGCCAACCGCCGACCCTCCGGCTCTCAAATCGATCCCCCAAGGATCAGCCGACAGTCGGGTCAGGGCCCCACCAAGGAGCATTCATGAAGCAGGAGCACATCAAGGATCGTCTGCACCAGGCCATGCACTGGGCGCCTCAAGTGTCCAAGGAGGAGCTGGCAGAGGTGGCGGCGGTAGTGCTGGCGGTGATCGGTGAGGTGGCTGCCAAACTGGGCGCTCGTGATCGCCGAACTTGTGGCACGGGCGGAGGCTCTGGAGGCCGGCGCTGGCCAAAGTCGTCGGGCCCACACTCCGCAATTGGGATCGGCCCTGGACTGCGAACTGACATGATCGGTCCCGCCCCTCCGGAGCAGTGAGGCGGCACGCGCCTTGGTCTCTCCGGCTCGTACAATCAGGGTCGTGACCTCCGAGACCGAAACGATCCTGCGGGAAGCTTTGTCACTGCGGGACGAGGATCGTGCCGACCTCGCCGCCCAGCTGCTGGCCAGCCTCGATTCGCCCGCTGTGGAAGACCCGGCGACCATCGACGCAGTCTGGGCCTTGGAACTCGAGCGACGGGCGGCTCGGGTTCTCTCGGGAGAAGCAGCGACCGAGGACTGGGCCACGGCCCGCGCTCGGGTCGCTGATCGTCTCAAGGAGTGAGGCGGGCGGTCCGATTCGGGCCGGAGGCTTCGTCGGAGCTTACCGATGCAGCGCGCTGGTACGAGGACAGGCGTGCCGGCCTTGGTTCCATGTTCCTGGACGCGGTCGAGGCAACAGTTCAGTCCGTGGCGTCGTGGCCCGCATCCGGAACGAGAGTCCAGGGACTCGCAGACGCTCTTGTCGGCGTCCGGCGAGCGCCGGTATCTCGCTATCCCTATCACTTGGCCTATCTGGTCGCAGACGATGAGATTCATGTCCTGGCAGTCGCGCATGACCACAGGCGGCCGACGTACTGGACTGGCCGGACGTAATCGGATGAGTTTGTGCGGCGATGCCGATCTCTGCGTACCTCGGCTCGCCGCCCTGGGTCTCGGAAGGGACGGCCGACATCGACACCCTCCAGTGGGCCAACCTGCACTTCAGCCACACCACCGCCATCCGGGCCGCGCTGGCCGGGGCGGTGAGCGAGGGCCACGCTACGCCCCGGCCACGCCTAACAAGCACCTGGCCGCCCTCGGGGGCAGGCTCAAGGGGACGTGGCGGCTGGGGCGTCATGGAAACCGACGACTTCCTCCGAGCCGTCGATCTGCGCCCGATCTCCGGCAGCCGCCTCCCTGCCGGCCGCAGCGTCGTCCAGTCCGAACTGAGCGCACTGCTGGCCCATTGTCAGTCCGACGACAGCCCGGCCGGCGTGCGCGACGCGGCGTTGGAAGGCCTCGCGCCGCTCGACCATCTGGGGGTACTTGCCGATGGCGGAGTTGTTGATGAAGCAGTGGCCGCCGTTGACCTCACCCACGTCGACCGCTTCGATACGCCCTTCTGAAGCCCGGACTGCGGCGGGGAAGTCGACGATGCCGAGGTGGCGGGCGATGTGGTTGCGGGTGCCGCTGCGGATGGTGCCGTCGCCGCCGGGCATGCCGATGAAGGCGGCCCCGTCGGCGATGGCGGCCCGGATTCTGGCGTCGAGGCCCTCGACTGGGGTCTCCTCCACTCGGTGCTCGGGGAACTGGGCGGCGAGCTCGGCCGAGCTGGTGTGCTCCCTCCCCGAGCGCGGGTTGACGAAGACGACCCCTTCACCGGCCACGGTCACGCCTGCCGGGCCTGGCGGGGCCAGAAGGCGGGTGGAGCGAGGTCCGCCCGGCGATGGACCGCGGAGGCCCTGGGGGCGGGCGGCCACAGAGGATCGGGTATCACATCTCCGCATATCTGGCGGCGGCGAGGGAGTAGACCCCGAAGGCCAACACCCCGCCCGCCACCAGGACGAGCAGCCACGGGCCGATGGGCGTGTGGGCGAAGGACTTGAGAATGCCGTCGAGGCCCTTAGCTTTGTTGGGATCGAAGGCGAGCGCAGCTTGGAGGACGAAGACACCTGCGGCGGCGATGATCAGCGCCCGCGCGGTCAATCCGACCTTGGCCACGGCGTCGATGCGGCGGCGAACGGCGCGGCTGACGAGGCGGAGCTTGACCTCCCGCTTGCCCGACAGGGCCCGCCACGCCAGCACCGCGCCGGTCAAAATCACCGCCGCTCCGACCAGGCCGACGATGCCTCGGCCGAAGCTGCGCGCCATGACCCTGCCGGTCACGTCGACCGGGGACTGGTCCCCGCCCGCC
>JALZAH010000508.1 GCA_030948425.1 Actinomycetota bacterium | reverse complement strand
GCCGCGTTGAGGTCATACCGCACGGCGACGAGTCGGCCCTGGTTCGTGGGGAGCCGGTTCGACCCAGCCAGTGCGAGCCGCTCGCTGTCTTCTTTGGGTCGCTTTCTCGTTACAAGGGCCTCGACGTGCTCCTCGATGCCCACGCCAGGGTTCTCGACACCCTGCCCGGAGCTCGGCTCCTCATTGCCGGCTCGTTGATTCCCGACCTTGACGTCGTCGAGCTGCGTCGGCGCTGTGCGGCCCTTTCCGGTGTCACCCTCCAGGTCGGCTACGTGCCCATCGACGATGTGGCAGCCCTCGTTGGCTCCGCCAGGGTTATCGTCGCTCCCTACCGTCGCTCCAACGCCAGCGGCGTCGTTCGTCTCGCCCAGACACTCGGTAGGCCCGTGGTAGTCACCGACGTAGGTGACCTCTCCGAGTCGGTGGACGATGGTGAGACGGGGCTGGTAGTTGCCGTCGAGGATTCCGCCTCGCTCGCCCAGGCCATGGTTCGGATTCTCGACGACGGCACGTTGGCCGACCGAATGGGCAAGGAGGGCCGCCAGAGGCTCTTGGCCACTGCGTCGTGGCCCCTTGTGGCCCAACGGGTTTCCGACATCTATGGCCAGCTGCTCGGCCGCCGGGAACGGGCTGTGGGGGGGCGCCCTCACCGGTAGCCAAGGGGAGGAAGCCCCGGTGCCGAGCGAGCTCCGACGTGGCGAACCAGGCCCACAACCATGCCAGCACCCCAAGCGACATGCACGACGGGCACGACGATCCCTCCTCGAAGCCCGCTCGCGTGATCCCGGCGGGCCCCAAGAGCGCCCATTCCCGTGGCGCCCACAACATAGCTGAACGCCAATGCCGCCCCCCACCGGGGACGCAACAATCCCAGTGCCGGGATGGCGGTTACGACGACCACAGGGACCAGATGGCGAGCCTTGAGCGTCCGAGGATGAAGGTGCGCGGTGCGCGCCCGGTAGTAGCCGTAACGCCACATCTGTCGAACCAACGCGCCCGGCGTCTCTCGCGTCCGCCACGTGGAACCGGCTTGGGGCACGAGCCAGATGGGGCCCTCGGTCGCCGCCACACGGAAGTCAAGCTCGACGTCCTCGTTGGCCAGCAGGTGCCGGTCCCAACCTCCCACCGCCAAGACGGCCGAGCGACGATACGCAGTACAGAACGTGTGGTCGACGGGTCCGCCAACGCCACCTACACGGTGGGGCGCACCGCCAAGCCCCCAAGGCCGGCGCAGCACCGATGCGATAGCTGAGCCCCACGGACCGGATCCAGTCGTGCGCATGGCGCCGCCGGCGCCTGCGACCTCGCTATGGATGGCAAGCACGTCAACGAGCTGCTCGAGATAATCGCAGTCATACATCGCGTGGGCGTCCATACGGGCCACGATGTCAGCGCTGGTCGCTTGGACGCCGCGGTTCAACGCGTCAGGGATCACCCGTGTCGGGTTGTCGATCAGACGAAGCCACGGGCGAGAGTGCATGGCGGCGTGCAACCATGACCGCGACCCGTCCGTCGAACGACCGTCGACGATGACGACCTCGTCTGGTCGAAGCGTCTGGTCCTCGATGGCCTGAAGGAGTTCGGGCAGCCGGCGTCGCTCGTTGCGAATGGGCACGATCACCGCAACAGAAAGGTCGACACCGGCTCTCTGGTCCAGCACTACTCCACCTCAGGCCGTCGCCGTCTCAAGCTCTCCATCGCCATCTCCCCTCGAAGCAACGATCTCACCTCTCCGCCTCAGCCGACGGCGGGCCCTACGAGCCAGATCCAGGGGCAGGATGCCGAACCCGGCAATGCCACGTTCGGGGTACATGATGAATCGTCGTAGCTCCATGGGCGGTGTACCCGAGCGGTTCCAGCCTTGAATGGTGGTCACTGCGGCCCGATAGCCCGCGTCCACACTGGCTTGAACTGTCCTGTGGTCGAAGTCGCCCACATCGCCGTTGGGGTAAGCGAGAAGGTCCGCACTACATCCGAGGTGTTCCTGCAGAGCCCGTCGGGACCGCGTCAGGTCCTCTGCTTGGGCGCAAGCCGACTCGCGAGCGAGAATCGAATGGGACAGGGAGTGGGAACCGATGGTGAATCCCTGCCGTTGAAGTGCTTGGGCTTCGTCCCACCCCATGATCGGCGAACGGTGGGAGCCGGCGGGATCCTGCGGCTCCAAAGAGTTGACGAGAGCCCTGACGGATCTCCGTCGTTCGATCTCGTCCAAGAGCTTCAACCCCCGGACAACCACGCCGTAGCTCCTAGCTCGCTCGCTGCTCTCTAAGGAAAGGTTGAACTCCCCCCAGCGCAGGGACCGCCTAGACGAGAAGTGCATCGCCCATGCGAGCTCTTCCCACCACGGGCTGATGATTCCGTCCAGAAGATCAGGAGCCAGGAAGAACGTTGCCGGAAGACCGCAACGCTGGAGGATCGGAGCCGCAACTTCAAGGTTGTCCCGGTAGCCATCGTCGAAGGTCAGAACCACCGCTCGCAGAGGGAGCCGACGCCGCTTCTCCCACGCCTCGATCGCGTCCGTAAGGCTTACGACGTTGGTGAACCTGGCCAGAAGCTCGAACTGCCTGATCAGACCCGCCGTCCCCGCGCCCGGAGGAGCTGGGAAGCCGTAGGTTCCCTCCACGTTGTGCCAGCAGAAGATCAGCAATCGGTTGCTCACGACGTCCAAGCCCTCTAGCAGCTGTTGGGCTGCAAGGTTTCCGACCCGGCCGTGCCCGTCCATGTCACACCTCGTTTCGCGTTCTGGTCGGCTTCTCCTGCACCTCGACGGGGTTGCCTCAGACGATCGTCATTCCCTAGCCGGAGTACGCTCGGTGTTCCTGAAGGCCATCCTGGCTTATCCAGGCCTGGATGCTAGCCCCCGCCGGTGGAGGAAATCGTTGGACCACGACGAGGGGGGACGCCAGTCCGAGGACCGGCAGGACAGCGCTGAAGAACCGAGGACGGCTCCCGCGGGCATCACCGCGAGCGCCGTGAAGGGCTTCGGATGGCAAGTTGCGTCCTTCGGCGGCAACCGGGTCATTGTGTTCCTCTCGACGCTGGCGTTGGCCCGACTTCTGATCCCACGAGACTTCGGCGTGTTCGCTGCGGCCTTGACCTTCGCCCAGTACCTCGAGGTCCTGCTCGACTTTGGCATCGGCTCCTACCTCGTGTACGACCAAGAGCGCGGGGTGACGGACCGACTGCACGTGGCATTCACGCTCAACCTGATCCTCACCGCCGTGTTGGCCACGATCACCGTCGTCGCCTCGCCTCTGCTCGCCGACCTGTTCGGCGCGCCCCATCGATCGGCCGTGTTTGCCGCCATGGCCGGTTACCTGGTGCTGCGGGGCTTGAGCCAGGTCAATGAAGCCCTCATCCAGCGCGATCTTCTGTTCAAGAAGCTTGTCTTCATCGAGCTCCTCGGTTCCGGCGTTCGAGCAGGCCTTTCGGTCGGGTTGGCCCTTGACGGTACCGGCGTATGGGCGATCGTCACCGGCTTCTTGGCGGGCCAGGCTGTCACCACCGTCGCCGCCTACGCGGTGGTCCGCTACCGGCCCCGGCTTCGCATCAGCTGGCAGGCGGGCAAGACAATGCTCGCCTTCGGCGTCAGCTCGGTGGCCCTCGACATTCTGGGCGAGCTGGCACTCAACGGGGACTACCTCGTGGTGGGCGGTCGGCTCGGCGCAACCGCCCTGGGCGTCTACACGATGGCCTACCGATTGCCCGAGCTGCTGATCAACAACCTGTTCTGGATGTTCTCGAAGGTGGCCTTTCCTATCTACGCTCGAAGCCGCAGTGCCGGCTTGGAGGTGCTGAAGCGCGCCATGCTACGGGCCCTAAAATTCACCAGCGTCTACGGCTTCGCCGCTGGGGTAGGGATGGCGGTGTCGGCGCCCGACATCGTTGCCGTCATCTTCGGGCCCCAGTGGCAGGCCGCTGTCGCCCCTATGGTGCTTGTCAGCTTGGCCGCCGCCATCGCTTCGACCACCTTCGCTTCGGGTCCGCTGTACCCCGCGCTTGGCCAGCCCGGGCGGTTGGTGCGCGTCAACATTCCGTTGACCATCTCTCGGATGGTGGGCTTCATCGTGGCTGCGCCCTACGGCCTGGTATGGGTCGCCGCTGTCCACCTGGCAACGAACGCAGTGAACGCCTTCGTCCGGCTTGGCATCGCCAACCGGGTTGCCGGTACCACCGCCACGGCTACGTTCCGAGCCCTCATACCGGCGCTGTCCGTGGGACTCGGAGTGGCTCTTTTCACCGTGCCTTTGGCAGCGGTCCTTCCGACCGGGCTGGTCGGTCTGGTGATCCTCGTTGCCGCTGGGGTCAGCGGAGCCGTGGTGGCGGTGGCCGTGAGTGAGCGGGCGATGTTCGGGGAGATCAGGCATCTGTTGCGGGTCCTCGCCACCATGGCAGAGTGAGTGGGCAACCCGATCGGTGCCGTGTCGCCTGTTGAACCTGGCTGGCGAAGCATCTCTCCTCACGGCTGTGCTTCGCCAATTCTAAGAGCGACACACGGGATGTGGGGGGTGATGGCCGGGGCTAAACGGGAGGGCGTCGGCGATCCGGACGACGTCACTGACTCCTCGGGCGGCGTGAGTCGCCGTCGGCTTCGCAAGCGAGGGACCGACTCGTCACCACCGCTAACCCGTCAGAACCGGCCCCCGCCCCTGACTGCTTGTATTCCCCGCCCCGGAGAATTCTGCGGTCCCCATGGAGGCGCTGGTCTGGATGCCCGGCGATCCGTTCGGCGAGCGCCGGCGTCGCCGCACCTGTGATGCGGCCAGGCCGGCACGGTCCGGGTTGGTAGGGTCACCGTCCCCCGGGTTTCATGATCATGGTCGGATGCCGGTGGCGGCGGTGAAGTAGCCGAAGGCGTCGATGACGAATTCGGTGTTGCCGGCATAGTTGTACACACTGACCGACCCCGGGCGTGACGTTTCCCTCCCGGCCAGGGTGGCCAGGTCGGCGTTGCCCCGGGTCTCCCCGGCACCGAAGTTGACATCCGCGGTCTTGGCCGGCGGGACCAGCGGGGTCGGCGTCACCGTCAAGAAGCTCCCGGCGGTAGCGGTCGCCTCGGTGACGTTGAGCACCGCGGCGGTGGGGTTGCCGTTCACCGACGCCGGGATCCCCGCCGCAGAGGCCACACCGACCGTCTCCGAAG
>JALZAH010000470.1 GCA_030948425.1 Actinomycetota bacterium | reverse complement strand
GACCGGTGGAAGGGCGCGGAGGGCCACCAGGGCCTTGTCCAGGTCGGCGATGGGCATCGGCCGCCCGGCCAGCAGCTGCTCGTACCAGGCGACGACGGGGGCGGCCGCGCTGCGCAATGCAGCGAGGTCCACGGGGTCGTTCTCGTGAGTTTGGGCCATCGATGCACTACGGGTGCCCGGAACGGCGGAATCGGACAGAGAAGTTTTTCGACGGCCGGAAAAGTTTTCTGTCCGATTGGGGCCTCGGCGGCACCCGTAGTGAGGCATCTAGTGCCCCTCTCTCAAAGGAGACCCACCCGATGTTCCTGCTCGGCTTTCTCGGTGCCCTTCCCCCGGTGCTGGGCCGTCCCCTGATCGGGATGGTCCTGTTCTTCGGCCAGGTCACCGTCACCCCCACCTCCGACGGCATGCCCGGAGGTGCGCTGTTCCAGAAGGTCCTCGGCTGGACCGACCAGGTCGCCCTGTGGGGCTCGCTGGCCAGCCTTCTCATCGGCGCCGCCGTGTGGGGCGTGTCCCAGCACGCCGGCAACGGCTACCAGGCCGGGCGGGGCCGCAACTTCGCCGCCGCCGGCGCCATCGGCGCCCTGCTGGCGGGCCTGGCCCCGACCATCGTCAACACGCTGTTCGCGGGCTGATCGCCCGTGTCCCAGAGAGCCCGGAGGGGCCTGGTCGTGGTCGGGGTCCTGGTCGCCGTCGTGGTGGTGGGCCAGCTCCTCCTCCCAGGGAGGAAGCCGAGCCCCCAGCGCGCTGGGGCGGCGCCGCGAGCAGCGGTGGTTGCGGACCTGGCGACCGCATCACCGGCCGCCGCCGCTGGAGCGATCGGAGCGGGCGTTCAACCGCTCGGGGCCACCGTCGTGGTGGCCGGCGTGCCCATGGGGTACCGCCACGACGCTGGCGGGGCCAAGGCGGCCGCCACCAGTTTCGCCGAGGCCTACGGGACGCTGATGGCCCTCGACGAGGCCGGTGCGGTGGCGGCCAAACGCACCATGGCCACGACGGCGGCCGCCGACCAGCTGGTGGCCGACATGCGGGCCAAGCTGGCCGCCCTGCGCCGGGTGTGGCGGGTGGGAGCCATCACCTATCGGGTGGCGCCCCTGGCGGTGCGGGTCCGCATGCTCGGCGCCGATGCCGCCAACGCCGACGTCTGGTACGTGGGGGTGGTGGCGGGCAAGGGGTTGCCCACCTACGAGGAGTGGGTCACCGAGACCTACCGGCTGGTGTGGGAGCGCAACGACTGGCACATGGCCAGCGACGTTGAGGCCGCCGGCCCCCGCCCCGACCCGGGCCGCCAGGCCCCGGCCACCGCCGCCGAGCTGGACGCTCGCCTGGTGGGCTTCGAGGCCGCTGCGTGAGCGCGGAGCGGAGGCATGCGGCGGAACGCCCGCTCAGGCGCCGGGCCGTGGCCACAGTGGCCCTGGTGGTGCTCGTCGCCTTCGTTGGGGTGGGTGTGGCCCTGGTGGTGGCGGCGGGTGTGCTCGGCCTCGGCGTGGCCCTCGTCGGCGCCAGCGCCGGCGGGGTAGGCCCTGGCGCCCTGCAGGCGCCCGGCGTGGTCATGGCCCTTGGGGCCGAGCTCATCGCCGCCGCCGTGCTCGTGGGCTGGCGTGTCGGGGGCCGGATCACCGTAGAGGAGGACGACGGCCATGGCCCTGTTGTTGGCTGACGTCCCCAACCCGTTCAACGCCATCGGCGACGCCATCGGGGGAGTGGCGTCGAGCGCGGCCAAGAGCGCCTTCGAGTTCTTCATGTCGAAGTTGGCCGAGATGCTGGGCGACGCGGCCAAGAAGGTCAGCGACGAGGTCCTGCACTACCTGCAGAGCTCGACGTCGATCAACCTCGACAGCGGCTGGTTCGCCGGCCCCCGGGCCAAGGACATCCTCACCGTGGTGGGCACCACCGCCGGGGTGCTCATGGTCCTGTTCCTGCTCTTCGCGGTGATTCAGGGCCTGCTGCAGGGCGACAGCACTCTCATGCTGCGCACCGCCTTCCTGGAGCTGCCCATCTCGGTCTTCGGCCTGCTCATGCTCTTCGTGGGGGCCAACGCCCTCATGGGCATCACCGATGCCCTGTCCGGGGCGGTGCTGTCCACCGCCCCCGAGAGCCTGGCCCGCTTCTTCGAGGGCTTCACCAAAGGCCCTCAGATCATGGCCCTGGGCTTCGTGGCCATGATCGGGGTGTTCCTGTTCATCATCACCGCCATCCTGCTGTTCATCGAGCTGATGGTGCGGGCC
>JALZAH010000468.1 GCA_030948425.1 Actinomycetota bacterium | reverse complement strand
GGCTGTACCTGTGGCAGAGCACGGTGACCGTCCTGACCGGCGGCATGGCCAATGTCGGTCTTGGCCGTTCGGCCGCCGCTGTGCTTCAGATCCTCATCACCTTCGTCATCGCCGGCGTGTCCTACCGCTTCGTCGAGATGCCATTCCTCCGCCGCAAGCGAGCGTACCAGCGCGTCGACCCCGAACGAGTTCCCGCAGTCAGACCGTCCTCGTAACCGAATATTCTCTTGCCTCACCTCGGGATGAGGGGAACAGTGAGCCTCGCCACGCTCCCGATGTGCGTGTCTTAGAATGCTCGACCGGGCGTGCCCACCCGCCGCAAAAGGGAGACCGAGAAGTGACCGACGTGACCGTGGTCGTTCAGGCACCGGAGCGGGTGGCCGCGGGTGCGCCGCCTGCTCGCCGAGTGGCCGTCAGCGCATAGCCCCGATCGGCTGACCGCCTGGCCGCCGAGCGTTCAAGTGTCCGATGGCGCTGCTCATGGCGCTGCTCACCCTGTGAGGGGTCACCTGCTCGAAGCCGATCGGCAGCGTTCCATCCGAGCTGATACCAGGCGCCCGCGAATCTGATCAGCATCCTATTCCGGACGCTTAGGCCTGGATCGCATCGGTCATGGCTGCGGACGATCGCTCCAACGTCGGAGGAGCACAGCTCAGCGGCCCTGCTGACACCCTTCACTCGGGCCATTCCCACCAGCGAATCCGCAGCAGGGCATCCGCCGTGTCGTGCCCATAGCGGTACCCAGGCCACGCCGTTTCCCGCGCTGGGTTACCGACAGGCATGGGCATGACTGATCCCACTGGTAGTGTTCGTGGTGTTCTGGACGGAAATCGACCACCTAGGGGTGATCGTTGCTGCCGTCGTGACTGCCGGTTACTTCTTCTTGATCCAACGCCGGGACCACCGCCGTAACCGTCCTCGTAGTGCTCATCGTGTTCAACTCCGTCCTCCTGCCGCTTTATCAAAGCCGGCCTCAGTGCCACGGTCGTCCAGGCCGCCAGCTTGTGGAAGTAGGGCATCGTGGCCGGCAGCGCCCTTGCCCTGTTCCGCAAGCGGCCCCGGCACCGCCTCGACGCCTCGGACGTAACGGCCCTCGCCTTCCTCGCCGTCGGCACCGCCTACCTCCTACTGCCAGGCAACCGTTAGAAACGATGCCGAAGGCGGGTTTGAAGTAGAGCGGCTGCGGGCGCCGTCATTCTTGGCTGCAGACCCCCACTCCTGGTGGGCCGGCGGTCGATACGGTGATCGTGGTGCCGGGGGCGCTGACGTTGATCACGTCGTAGCCAGGAAAGAGGGTGACGGCGATCGGTGACGAAGATGCTCTGGCGGCCGTTCGCAGGCTGAGCGAAGCGGCCTGGGTGATCGAAGACGCCACGATGAGTGATCCACCGCCACTGGGCACAACGCCGGTGAGAGTCGTCGTGGCAGCGCAGCCAGGATTCGCCGTCGGCGGCACAGTCACCCGGAGTCGACCTCCGAAGATGGGCAGTGCCGTTACCGCGACATCGACGGCGAACACGGCGTCGGCCTGATCGGCCACAGTCAACTTGACCGAAGGAAGCAAACCCCGACGGGAGAAACCCGTCAAGTCCGCCGATGTGAGCGGCAACGAGGGAACAGGACGAGCGGCGAGCGGCCGGTCGCCGTCGGTGGTTACGGCAGCGTCGGCCACGATCTTGGTCTTGTCTGCTTGGGCCTGCGCCGTCCGGAACTGGCTCCCCGTGTGCAACAAACCGAGATTGGACACCAGAACGATCAAGATGATCCCGAAGACACCGAGACGGGCTTCTTGGTGCCACCGGACCAACTGGGTAAGCGCCAAGCCGATGGCCGGGAGGAGAAGAGCAATTGCCACATAGATATACCGGGGCGTAGCGGCGATCCCAACTCCCAATTGGCTGCGAACTGGGCCGATGCTCGCGTACAGGGCGACAGCGGTGAGCGCCAAGGCCAACCCTGTCGCGTGGGCAGTGTCGGCCTTCCTCACGGTGACGAGGGCCCAGCCCAAGAGTGCCAGCAATAGGAACGGCCCCGCGGTAACCAGCCCGAAGGTGGTGCCGAGTGCGGAAGACAGACCCGCCCACACGAAGGATGGGACTTGGAGGAGGCTTCCGAGCGTCACATGATCGATCCCCAGCCCCTTGTGGCCGACCAACACGTACCAGGCGAGGTAGGTCGCCAAGGGTACGCTCACCGCCACGGCGGCCCGGTGCATTCGTCGTTGGAAGACCAGGAAGGCACCCACACCGAACGTCATGGTTATGCCAATCCCCGAACACATTAACGCAGCGACAGTCAGCATCCAAATGAGCACCATTCGAGACCGGGGTCGGAAGTGAAGACCCTCGGCGAGAATGGCGGCGAAACCAAAAGCGACAGGAGCAACGAAGGAGATCTGGAAGGAAGAGACGAGATTTTCCCAACCCGCCCCGAGGAGGAGAAACACGGCCGTGAGAGCAGTGGCCATCCAGCTGTTCACTCCGATACGGATCGACGTCCTCCAGATGAGGTGCGCCAACGCCAAGTGCACCAAGAGAAGGCAGCCAGTAAGCAGCCACCACGAATGTAAGCCGGCGAGCGTGAAAGCTAAGCGATAGAGCAGGATCGGCAGGCTCGTCCAGTGCTCGTTGTGCGGGAACCAGATGCTCTGTTGCGAATTATGGAACCCGCGCAGAATCAAGAAGTCCCAGTCGTCTAGGTAGAACCATTCGTGGCGATCGAGATAGGACAAGATGGAGAAAGCCACAACCAGGCTGAGGACGTGGATCCTCATCGGCGTGAGCCTCCGTCGGCTCCGAGCAAGCCCTTTCTGATCGCCCGCCAGCCTGCGCAGCATCGTCGCTCGGCGTCCGGCCCATGCGATCCCGCCCATCGCCGGAGGTTAGTTGGGCAGGGGACTGCAATTGTGGTCTGGGCTCCAAAGAGCGAACCTGTCCGGCGCCGTAGTGAACGCTCGACCGCATCACAAACCGTGCCAGGTGGCTGGTCGGGCTCCCCCTACGCCTGATTACGCTGACGAGCCCCGCTGGCGGGCTGATCCTGAGACTCAGTTCCTCGGAGCGACCCGGGTAGGTCTGGACGACCAGCGCCTCAAGGTGTTCGGCAATGTCGGGCTGTCGGGCTGATCTCCGTGGACAGGCATGACCACGCTCACTCTGGGCTGCGGTGGTCGATCGTGGCAATGGACGACGACCGGGGTGATCCCGTTCGGGCCCGCCCGCGACCGCCGACCAACCCGCCGGCTTGCAAGGAGTCATGAAGTAAAAACCTTCGACTCGGTAGCCACTTTGACGCACGAATCGATTCCAACCCGCGCTCGTCGTAAGATCAGCAGTATGAATGAACACTTTTCCTCCTGGTTTGAGCATTCGTTCGATTTCCTTTATGTATGACCATTGAACGTGCAGGTCCAGGTGGACAAAGACATCGAAGGAATACATAAAGTCAAAGTGTTCGGTAAGTTCATCAGGAAATGCAGCCCCGTCAAGAACATGAAACACGGCCTGGGGTACATCTCGAAGCCCCCACGAACCAGATCGATCATCTTTGCCGAGATATCGAAGGCGTGGAAGCGCCCGACGCCGGGTGCGACCATCCGAGCGATCCGTCCGCCCCGGTGCCGATCTCGGCGACCACAGCGGTGCTGCTGACGTAGGGCAGGACCCACTCGTCTATCACGGCTCGGGCGTCCGCCAGGCGTCCCCACTCCTCGCCAAGGCGGGTCACCGCTGCTGGGTCCTCATCCTCCCGGCCTTCGTAATGGAGCTGCCGTTGACGGAACGCCAGGTCAGTCCACCTGTCTGCGTACCAGTCGCACACCGAGCGGTTGTACGCCAAATTGTCGAGAACGGGCAGACCCTCCGGTGGCAGGAACGTGCTCATGATGGCGGCGGCGTACCTTGCGGACCCGCTCCTCAAGAGGAGCGGGAAGCAGATCCACCACTGGCCCAAGCAACGAGGAAGCGACGCGTTGAGCGAGTCGTCGCACGTCAGGAGGCAGGGGACTCACGGAACAAGGTTATACTCCTCATTCCGATGGCGCGCTACACCAGCTCCACCGCAGAATTGAATGATGCAGAGTGCGATTGGTGGTCTGACAATGGCGATCTCGAAGAGCAATTCTGTTGGGTTCAAAAACCTCGTCAGCAGCGAGTAATCCGGGACAAATACGTGCGGACAATCCTGCGGTCCATCCCCGCCGGAGCCCGGGTGCTCGAGCTCGGTTGCGGCACAGGCTGGTTGACCCTGCTACTTGCCAAGCACGGTCTTCGCCACATCGTGGGGATGGACTTCTCAGCGGCCCAGGTCGAACGAGCCCGCCACAGCGCAACCGAGCAGGGCCTCGGCGACCGCGTGCAGTTCGTCGTGGCCCGCAGCGACGATGCGTCAAACGCAGCTGAAGGGGCATTCGACGCCGTCATCATGCACGCCTTTTTGCACCATCTCTCAACCGCCGAGATCGAGGAGGCGTTGGTTTCGGCCGTCGCCCTCCTGGCCCCCGGTGGCCGACTGGTGCTGCTCGAGCCGGTCCATCACTGCGATGGTCCGCGTCGCGGAGCAAACAGCCTGCGGGTCCGGCGCCGCCTCGAAGCCCTTCCCCGAGTGCTGCTACGCCACGGCCTCCGCCGGGCCGGGCCGGCCGAGTGCACCGTCCGCGACCGCTTAGGCGGGCGGGCGACCGGTATTCCCCCCTTCAGCCCATCACCCAAGGAGATCCCGTTCCGACCTGGGGAGCTCGTGGGTCATCTCGCGACAGGCTTCGCCATCGACGCACGCCTGCCGGTGCTCAGCATGCCCCACCTGGTCGCCCAGGAACTGCTGGTGGCATCGCTCTCGCAGCCTCGACTGTGGAGGACCGTAGAACGACCGTTGCCGGTCTTGGCGTGCGCCGTCGACCGCCGCTTCGTGACTCATCGGCCATTGCCGTCGACGGCCTGGTTGTTTCAGCTGTACCTCTGCACCAAACAGCAGCGATGAACGCAGCCGCCTTCGTCATCGTCGGCTCGGGACTCACCGGGGCAGTCATCGCCCGGACCCTGGTCGACGAGGGGTGCGACGTAGTGGTCGTCGAGCGTCGCCACCACGTGGGCGGCAACGTCCATGATTTTGTCCACCCCAGCGGAATCCGGGTGCACACCTATGGCCCCCACTACTTCCGGACGAGCAGCGAGCCGACCTGGGCGTTCGTCAATCGTTTCGCTGATTTCTATCCCTATGAGGCCATCCTGGCGTCCTGGGTCAACGGGCGCTACGAGCGCTGGCCGGTCACCGAGGAATACATCCGCCGGACCGTCGGCCAGAACTGGAAGCCGGCATTGGCCGGGCCGGGCGGTGACTTCGAAGAGGCTTCGTTGGCCATGATGCCCGAGTCCGTGTACACCACCTTCGTCAAGGGCTATACCGAGAAACAGTGGGGGGTACCAGCAGCGTCTCTGGCCGCCGACCTAGCTGGCCGCTTCGAGGTCCGGACTGACGACGACGCCCGCCTCAAGCGCCACCGCCATCAGGGGATACCCGTCGGCGGCTATGTAGCATTCATGACGCGGATCCTCGAAGGAATCCCCGTGGAGACCGGATGTGACTATCTGAACGAGCGGGACCGTCTCAGGGCGGGACGGGGCCTGGTGTTCACCGGTCCAATCGACGAACTGTTCGATTTCGACCTCGGCCGCTTGGCCTACCGCGGTCAGCGGCGGGTCCACGAGTACCTGCCCGACGTCGATCTGGCCCAGCCTTACGGGCAGGTCAACAACCCAGACCCGACCGGTGGTCCTCATGTCCGGACCCTGGAGTGGAAGCACATGCTCGGCCCCGACGAACGCAAGAAGGCGGTCGGCACCGTCCTCACCAAGGAGATCCCCCACAGTCCGCGTGAACCGGGCGACTACGAGTACCCATTCCCTGATGCCGCCAACAAGGTCCTCTACGAGCGCTACCGCCGTCGGGCCAAGGCCATTCCCAGCCTCCTCGTGTGCGGCCGATTGGGCGAGTACCGCTACTACGACATGGACCAGGCCATCGCCCGTGCCAGGGTGCTGGCCAAGCGCCTCCTGACATGGTGACGCCCGGAGCTATACCGGCCGTCCCGACGATCAGCACCGCCGGTCCCCGACCGACCTGGTCGGTGATGATCCCAACCTACAACTGCGCAGAATTCCTGGCCAACACACTCATGGGGGTGCTCGCCCAGGACCCCGGCCCCGAAGCCATGCAGATCGAGGTCGTCGACGACTGCTCGACCGAAGATGCTCCTGACCAGGTGGTGGCCGACATCGGTCGGGGACGGGTCGGTTTTCACCGCCGCGAACGCAATGTGGGCATCTCCCGGAACCTGACGTCGTGCCTCACCCGATCGAGAGATCGGTGGGTCGTCCTCCACGGTGACGACGTCGTCTACCCCGAATTCTATTCCACCGTGACGTCGATGCTCGACGCCGATGCCGGGGGGTGGTGGTCGCCTCGCATGACATCGACGACCACGGCTCCGTTTGGCTACGTCCCCAGCGATCGCTTCAAGCCCTGCTCTATAATGCCGCAGACGTGTTTGTCCTTCCGACTCGGGCCGACAACTCGCCGCTTGTCGCCCTCGAGACGCTGGCGTGCGGGACACCGGTGGTGTCCTTTGACGTGGGTGGCGTGGTCGAGCTGGTGCGCCCCGGGGTGACGGGCCTGCTCGCCCCGCCCGAGGACGCCGAGGGTCTCGGGCATGCCCTGACCACGCTGCTCGAGTACCGCTCCAAGCGAGCGGCGCTCGGCGAGGCGGCGCGTACCATGGTCCTAAACGAGTTCAACGAAGCGCTGGCCGTTGAGTGCCATGTGCATCTCTACGAGCGGTTGCTCGAGCGGGATCGGGCGGCGCTGTGAGCCGCCCGGCAAGCCGGGTCTTGGTCGTCATCCCCGTCTACGGCCATCACGAGATGACTCACGCCCTCATCGGTGATCTCGACGGGGAGGCCGACGGATCTGATGTCGTAGTCGTCGACAACCTCGGCGACTACCCGGTGATAGCCGACGAGTGGGTCGTGCGCCCCGGCACAAACCGGGGCTGGGCGGGCGGGACCAACGTGGGGAGCACGACCTGCCGGACTGAGGAGCACACCGACTTCCTGTGGCTCAACAACGACACACGCCTGACCCCTGGCTTCGTGGCCGGCCTGGTGCGGGCCCGCCGAGAGACCGGAGGAGGCGTCATCGGCCCCTTCTACGACTGTCACTGGTACCACCAGCGCGGAACCAGCTTGGTCCCGGTGGAGCAATACCAACCACGACGGGAGCACTATCTGGCCCCGTTCCTCGACGGTACCGCCATGCTGGTGCCGGCGGCCACCGTCGACACCATCGGCCTCCTTGATGCCGATACCTTCGCACCGGTCGGATGGGGCGCAGAGATTGACTACTGCCTCAAGGCCCACGCGGCCCGGCTGAAAATCGTCGTCACTCGGCCTCCTATCTCAACCACAAGCGCTCCGCTACCGCCTCCACCATGTTTGCCGGGGGTTTCGACGAATACTTCGGCCACGCTTATCCCGTCGCCGTGGAAGGCCTGAGGAGCAAGTGGGGGGCCGACTGGCAAGCCCGGACGGGCATCGATCCGGAGACATCACAGACTCGCCCCCTCGCTCGGCGCGACCGGGTGCCGAGACCGTACCGCCTACCCGCGCTGCGGCGATGACCCTCGCCGATCGGGTGCGCCGGGATGCTCGACGGGCACAGGGGCGGGTTCGCGGCAAGCTGGTATGGGAGGCGGACCGCTTCGTCGGGCGGCACATCAGTGCGTTTGAACGGTTGGGTCGGCTTACGCCGATCGCCGCCAGCCAGGTCGAGCCGCGGCTCCTTTTTGACACGTCCGACCGGGAGATGGGCCCTCACATCTGGACCGATGCCGGCTACGAGGAGGCCGACCTGGCCTGGATCCTGGAGCACCTGGGCCATCCCCAGCAGGGCAGGACTGTTGTCGAGGTCGGCGGCAATGTCGGAACGACGACCGTCCCGCTGCTGGTGCGCTTCGGCGCGCAGCACGTTGAGACCTTCGAACCGGCTTCAGGGAATATCAAGCTGCTGCGCTGCAACCTGATCCTCAACGATCTCGAGGACCGTGTGGTTGTCCATCCGCTCGCCGTGTCCGACCGTAACGGCTCCGTGACCCTCGAGCTGTGCGACTGGAACACCGGGGACCACCGCATTCAGGCGCTCGACTCAGCCTGGGAGGTCTTCAACGAATCTGCGTGGGCCACCACCGTGGTCGATGCCCGGCGCCTAGAGGAGGCGTTGAGTGCCAACCCCTCCGACGTGGGCCTGGTGTGGGTCGACACCCAGGGCCACGAAAGCCATGTGCTTGCCGGGGCATCGACCCTGCTCGACCGAGGCATCCCGTGGGTCATCGAGTACTGGCCCTACGGGCTGACCCGCGCCGGCGGCCTGGACCGTCTGCACGCGACCATCGCCGAGCATTTTTCGGTGGCTGTGGACGTCCGAGCGTCGCGAGTGCGCGGCACCGTCGTTCGGATGGCTCCGGAACGGATCCCGGAGCTGGGCGCCGAGCTGGGCACTGGCTACACCGATCTCATCCTCCTCGAGGCCTGATCCGACTGGCGGAGGTGCCAATCGGCGCAGCCATGCCGACCTGCACCTGATCGGCTACCCGCCGCCAACGCGGTGACAGATAGATCGAACCGTCCTCGGGGTACTGCTGATAGTCCTCGCCGTAATGGTTGGCTCGGTCCACCTCGAAGGTGCCAGCCGAGGCGACCTGGTCGAGCACGACCCGAGTTCTCTTGATCCCCAGGCCGACGTCGATGAAGTACCGGCCGGGAAGCAGGGGAAGCTGTTCGAACTCGAAACGCACGACATCGCCGGTAACGGTGACGTCCGTGTCGACCATGCGCGTGTCGGAGGCCAAGACAATCTCGTCGAGCTCATTGCGGAGGTGGAAGCGTTCGAAGATCGTGTCGGGTTCGGGCAGGTTGCGGCATTCGATGGTGAACGCCGCCGGCCGGCCGGTCTGCAAGGTCGCCGACGGTCCAGAGTCGCCTTCCACGGTGAGCTTAGAAAGGTACAGACGACCGTCGAGGTCGTCGGGATTGATCCGGTCGTCGAGAACGAAGACCCCGGGCGAGGCGGAGCTGTGGCGGTGGAGATCGACGTAGCGGTGAAGGGCCTCGGCGGTGTCGCCATCGTGGACTACCCGACCGGCGTGGAGGAGGACAGCGCGAGTGCAGAGAGACTTCACCGCAGTAACGTTGTGGCTCACGAACACGACGGTACGTCCCGTCTGCGACGCCACCAACTGCATCTTGCCCAGGCACTTCTTCTGAAACTCGATATCGCCGACGGCGAGCACCTCGTCGACTACCAGGATCTCCGAGCTCAGATGAGCGGCCACGGCAAACGCCAGCCGGACATACATACCGCTGCTGTAGCGCTTGACCGGCGTGTCCAAGAAGCGCTCGATCCCGGCAAAGTCGACGATCTCGTCGAATTGTCGTTGGATCTCTGCTTTGCGCATCCCAAGGATGGCGCCGTTGAGAAACACGTTCTCCCGCCCGGTCAGCTCCGGGTGGAACCCCGTCCCCACCTCGAGGAGGCAACCGAGTCGACCCCGAAGTTCGATCTCCCCGCTGGTGGGCTCGGTGATCCGGCTCATGATCTTGAGGAGGGTGCTCTTGCCGGCCCCATTTTTGCCCACGATGCCCAAGACCTCACCAGGGTGGACCTCCAGACTGACGTCCCGCAAAGCCCAGTACGTCTCTTGCTTAACCCGGAAGGGGTGCCGAAGGCGGCGGGCGATGGCTTCGCTGAGCAATCCGGAACGCTCTCCGGCCAGTCCATAGCTCTTCGACAGGCGCCTAACCTGGATCGACGCTTCAGATGACATCGGCGAACCTGCGCTCGTGGGAGCGGAAGTACAGAGTGCCGACGACGAGCACCGTCGCGGTGAATACGGCTGCGTAGATGGTGCTGCCGGCGTTGAGCGTTCCTCGACCGAGGAGGCACCAACGAAAGCCGTTGATCACCCCGACCAAGGGGTTGATGTCGTAGAAGCGTCGGAGGCCATGGGGCACCTCTTGGACGCCGTAGGCCACGGGGGCCAGGTACAGCAGCAAGGGCAGCGCCACCGGTACGATGTAGCCGACATCGCGGTAGGACACGTTGAGCGCCGAGGTCAGCAGGCCCAACCCCAGAGCTGTGCCGTAGGCCAGGAGCATCCAACCCGGCAGGGTGAGCAACGAGAGGTGGAAACCAACGTGGCTGGTCACGTTGAGCACCAGGTACAGCGCAAAAGCCACCAAGAAATCTACGAGCTTGGAACCGATCTGTGACAGCGGCAGGATCAGACGGGGGAAGTACACCTTCGACACCAATGCGCCGTTGGTCACCAGGCAGGTGGACATCGACGTAAGCGAGTTAGCGAAGGCGTTGTAGCCGAGAAGGCCCGTGTAGGAGAAGACGATATAGGGGACACCATCGCTGGTGAACTTGGCGATGCTGCCGAACACGAAGGTGAAGATCCCCGCAGCCAGCAACGGCTGGAGGATGACCCAGATAACCCCGAGGGCGGTCTGGCGATAGCGCAGGGTGATGTCGCGGCGGGTCATGGCGCTGAGCAAACCCCGGTACCGCCAAACCTCGCGGATGTCCAGTGACCGCCAACCGCCAGTCGGACGGATCACTAGGTGAAAGACCTGCCCGCGCTCGGACGACGCAACCTCCTCCTCGGACACCGTCAAGGTCTGACGACTCCCTCCCGGCTCAACGCCCGGGCGGCGTTGAGGCGCTATGAGCATAGAGGTAGCCTCCGGTTATGCCGGGTACAGCCGTCGGGTACCAGCCGACGTGATCGGGCGGCGAACACTCCCCGCCCACTATCAGCGCTGGAACCAAGTCTGGGGCGCACCCTTCGGGCGGCCGGTGCCGGCCTGGCAGCGACGCCTGCCACGCTCGGCGACCCTGGTGGAACGCCGGGCCGGCCCCTTCTCGTTTCAACCGAACAACTCGACGCGCATGTGGG
>JALZAH010000453.1 GCA_030948425.1 Actinomycetota bacterium | reverse complement strand
TCGCGGTGGCAACGACCACTCCCGAGCCCAACGCTCTACGGGCGGTCGTCGGATGCGTGGGCCCCGGCTGCTCGAAGGTAATCAAGTCAACGTTGACGAATGATAGGTCGTCAAGGTATCATTGACGTCATGGTCGAACGGATAGACGACAGGTGCGCAGATCGGATCCGCGAGGAGATCACTGAGGCGGTCAGCGCCGGAGTCCGTGATACACCCCACCATGAGAGAGAGGTTCAGATGCTGGTGCTCGCAGCCACCCAGGTCGGTTCCGAACATGCTCAAGGGCTCCTAAGGCAATCCGTCGCCGCAGCCCGCCACGCCGGGCAGAGTTGGGCAACTATCGGCGAACAACTTGGTGTCACCAAGCAGGCCGCGCAGCAGCGTTTTGCGTCTGCAGACGAAGCAGCTGCTGGTCCTCGTCAACACCTCTTAAAGCCGGTAACGGCGTTCGACGAGATGGACAAGCTGGCCATCGCTGGTGCGTATGGATGGAACTCTGTCAGTTTCGGTTGGCTCTACCACCTCCTCGAAGAATCCGACCAGCAGTGGGAGCACCGTCGTGACGCTTTCCCACTCCCCGGCAACCGCAGCCGGCTGGAATCGCAAGGATGGACTCACATCGGCACGACCTACCCCTGGCAGTACCTGAAACGCCCCCTTGGCACGCCACCAATGCCTGGCACCCCCCCTACGCTATAGACACTCATGCTGGAGAAGGATCCCCTTCTGGTGACCGGGCTCCTGATGAGCAGGGCCCGTTCGACCCCACGTCGTCACCGCTCACGGTTCCTTGGAAACGCACTACCAAGGCGGCAGGGAAGCACTTGCACCAAATATACTAAGCGTGCATACTAATTGGATGACGGAGCTTGGACGAGGCCCTGCGACCTCCACCGCAACCCTTGAGCCTACCGCTCGCTGGATCGATCAAGACACCTGGCCGACATGGTCTCCGGACTCGGAGTGGGTGCGGGTCGATGGTCCCGTTGCCGTCGGTACCCGTGGGGGTGTTGAAGCCGAAACGGGGACCGAGGGCGAAGTTCATCATCAGCGCGTGTACTCCTCTGGCGAGCAGTACACGGACATGACCCAGCTGGTCACGATGGACGGTCCGCTGGCCTTGCTGTGGGCAAGGATCACGGAGGGTGGCTTCGAGAACTCCGCTCAGGGCGAACTGGATCGCCTCCTGGGTGTCGTGGAGCAGCCATGACCGCTTGGCTGGGAGTGGTATCCGCGGAGCATGTACGGCGTGGGGTGAGCCTCGGGATAGCCCAGTTCGGCCACGGCAAGAAAGCTGGGCTCGCCCGCATGAAAGCTGGCGACACCCTTGTCTACTATTCGCCGGTCGAACGCCTGGGCGACCGCACACCTCTGCGTCAATTCACCGCGATCGGCACCGTTGCCGATGAGGTGATCTGGCAGGCGGACGAGGAGGACTTCAAGCCTTCCAGGCGTCGAGTCCACTACCAGGACGCTCAACCGGTCCTAGTCGAGGACGTCAAGAGTCAGCTTCAGCTGACCACCTCATCCAACTGGGGCTATCAGCTCCGACGTGGCCTGATCCCCTTGGACGCGGACGACGTGGCCGTGCTGCGCAGGTCGATGCAGCGCCGGTGACCGACGGGTTTCAGAGCGAGTTCTCCAATGCGGACGACAGCCCGGGTCTCATGCTGTGGCGAGTGAACAACACCTGGCAGGCAGCACAGAGGGCTGCGCTTCAGCCGTTCGACCTGACACATGTTCAGTTCGTGCTGCTGGCCTCGCTCACCTGGCTTAGATCCGATGTTCCGATAACCCAACGCGACCTTGCCGATCACGTACACACAGACCCGATGATGACCTCCCAAGTGCTTCGAGTCCTTGAAACGAAAGGGCTGATCCGTCGGGCGTCCCATCCAAGCGATCGAAGGGCACGAGCGCTGACGGCTACACGACAAGGCGCAGCACTCGCGAACGCAGCGAATGCCGCCGTCGAAACAACGGACCGAATGTTCTTCGGCCAGCTCCAAGCCGACCTACCTCACTTCACCGACCTGCTACGGCGCCTGACAGCAGCTCAATGGAGTGCCCAGTAGACGATCGTCTACCTTGCCAGATGCGGTTGCGAGCCCCCGAGCAGGGAGACGATGTGGCTGAAGCTGCCGAGCTGGCGCAACGATACTTTGACGCCTGGCAGTCCCGGGATGAAGCGGCACTGGCCGAGGTGCTCGCCGAAGACGTGACCTTCCGCGGTCCTCTCGGCACCGCTACCGGCCGCGACGAGTGCATAGCCGGGCTCATGGGCATGCTGGGCATCGTCACCGACATCGAGGTCCACGCCCGCGTCACCGACAGCAGCGACGTGATCACCTGGTTCGATCTGCACTCCACCGTCGCAGCACCGACGCCGACCGCCAACTGGAGCCACGTCGAGGATGGTCGAATCACTCGCATCCGCGTCGCGTTCGATCCGCGAGATATCCTGCGCTCTCAGCCGTGAGCTTCGTCCACGTCATACAACTCCTGCGATCGCTCCCCAGCTACCGCCGACCGCACCCCAACCTCCCCGGAAGAGCCGCGTACCCCAACGAACCTTCAGCGTGGAACCTATGAGCTTGAGAGCGGATGTCGGTCGGTGGTGAGGCATCGGCGAAGGCGGGGGCGAGTAGCCAAGCCGCAAGTCCTGGTGCTCATCTCGGTACTGGACGCTGCGCAGTGATCTCAGCCGGCCGGGGTGCGATCGTTGCGTCCACGCAGGAGCCGCCGGTACGCGGCGACGTAGTCGTCGGTCATGCGATCGCAACCGAAGCGGGCTACAGCGTTCCGGCGGATGGGGGCCCGGTCGAGCCCTTCCGCCAGGACTACGGCGGCAACGGCCTGCTCGGCATCGTCGACGAGGAAGCCAGTGGTGCCGTCGTCGATCAACTCTGGCATGGAGCCCCGCCGGAACGCAACGACGGGTGTTCCGCACGCCATGGCCTCGACCACGCTGAACCCGAACGGCTCGTCGAAGCCGATCAGGTGCAGGAGGGCCACGGCGCCGCCGAGGATCGCCGCCCGCCGGTCGGGGCCGACTGCGCCGAGGTAGCGAACTCGGCGACCGTCGACGTGGGGAGCGACGTGGTCGTCGAAGTACTGCTGATCTTGGATGATGCCGGCGATGACGAGCGGCAGTCCGGTTCGCCGGGCGACTTCGATGGCAACCGCCGTGCCCTTGTCAGGGTGGATCCGACCGAAGAACAACAGGTAGCCGCCCGGACCATCGGAGAGGGCGAAGGCGTCGGTGTCGATGCCATGGTGGATGGTGTCGACGTAGGTGAGGCGGGGATGGCGGTCGGCGTGGCTGATGGCGACATAGCCGCCAAGATGGTTGTACTTCTCGTACACCGAGACGATGTGCTCCGATGAGAAACCGTGGATCGTCGTCAGCACCGGCGTGGGCACCAGTGCGCTGTAGGTGAGCGGCAGGAAGTCGAAGCTGTTGTGGATGAGATCGAACTCACCGGCTCGCTCGAACAGGGCGGAGATGTGGAGGCACTCCGACACCTTGGGCTCTGCGTCGGGATCTTCCTCCCAAGCCCGCGCCGCCGTCGACGACAGGCGGGCGGTGGTCACGGAGTCTCCAGCGGCGAACAGGGTGACGTCGACCCCCCGCCGTACCAGTCCCTCGGTGAGCAGCGACGCAAACTGCTCCCACGGCCCGTAGTGGCGGGGTGGGACCCGCCACGAGATCGGGGCCAACACGGCTACGCGCAGACCCACGTGGACACCTCTCGATCGGCGTTTCGGCGCCACACGACTGCGCCGATGCGGGACCCGCACAACGGTAGCTCCGTCAGTGCCAGTCCGCTGCCCGGGCGTGGCAGAGCCTCCCAGCCCCGGTGATCACTCCATCTGCTGGTAGGGTCAGACACCTAGCTCGCTTTCTTGTTCGCCCGGCCCCAGTTCTGCGGGAGGCGATGGAGAAGGAATGAGTTGGACGCACCGATCTTTTGATCGGGTCCCGTGAAGCTGGCCGATTCGGCCAGTGCGCTGGTCCACCGATTCTTGGGTTGTCGCGACAGCTGTAGCGGTCGACCGCTACGCCCGAGCCCGGAGGTTGTTTGTAATGTCAACGTCGTTTGGTTTCTTGAGCAGCTATCCCCCTACCCAGTGCGGGCTGGCCACGTTCACGGCCGCGCTCCTTGCGCAGGTCGTAGCGGCAGGCCACGAGACGGGGGTGGTGCGAGTGGTCGAGCAAGCCGAGGCGTTTAGCGATGCCTCCGTCGTGAACCAGATGGTGCACGACCAACCCGACGCCGTCGTCGACACCGCCGCCGCTCTCAACTCCTTCGATGTTGTTGTCCTGCAGCATGAGTTCGGCATCTATGCCGGTCCCGACGGTGACAGCGTCGTCGACGTGTTGGCTCGGCTCACGGTGCCGAGCATCGTCGTCCTGCACACCGTGTTGGTCACCCCAACGGAGCATCAACGCGCCGTGCTCGAGGCCGTGGCCCGCAACGCGGATGTGTTGGTCACCATGACCGACACGGCACGCCAGCGCCTGGTCGAGCATTACGACCTTGACACTTCGAAGATCGTGGTGATCCCCCACGGGGCGCCCGATGCCTGCCATGACCGCCCTCGGCGGCATGGGGAGCCTCCGCTCCTGTTGACCTGGGGCCTGCTCGGCCCGGGCAAAGGAATAGAACGGGTCATCGATGCCCTGCCGTCGCTGCGCGACCTCGACCCGAGACCCCACTACCTGGTGGTCGGTGAGACCCACCCCCGAGTGCTCGAGCAGGACGGTGAGGGTTACCGGAACTCGCTCGTCGCTCGGGCCGCTCACCTGGGCGTGGCAGACATGGTGACATTCGAGGCGGGTTACCTCGATGTCGCCTCGCTGCGCTCGGTCATCGCCGCCGCCGACGTGGTTATCCTGCCGTATGACTCCCGCGAGCAGGTCACGTCCGGCGTGCTCATCGAGGCGGTCACCGCTCATCGACCGGTGATTGCGACTGCGTTCGCCCACGCCGTCGAGCTCCTCGGGACCGGTGCGGGAATCGTGGTCGACCACGACGAGCCCGCCGCAATGCGGGCGGCTATTCGCCAGCTGTTGTGCGAACCTGCGCAGGCGGCCGCCATGGCCAGGCGATCCTCCCTGCTTGCGCCCGACCTGCTCTGGCCTGCGGTGGCGGCACGTTACTGTGCCATCGCCGACGATCTCGTTGCCGCTGACGCCGCTAACGCCGTGGCGGTGGCATGATCGACGCTGTCGCCCCGTTCCAGCATGTGCTGCGACTCACCGACGAGGTCGGGATCTTCGAGCACGCTGAGGGGTCCAGCCCACGGCGCCACCTCGGTTACTGCGTCGACGATGTCGCTCGCGCCTTGGTGGTAGCGACGCGCCAACCCGACCCGTCGCTACCGCTCGGCGTGGCAACCCGCCGCTACGTGGAGTTCGTCGCCAGTGCCCAGGCACCCGATGGGCGCTGTCACAACCGCCTGGGGCTCGATCGTCGCTGGCAGGACGAGCCGACCCTCGATGATTGCTGGGGACGGGCCCTGTGGGGCTTGGGGACGGCAGCCGCCCGAGCGTCCGATGGTGAAATTCGTTGCGTCGCCGGCCACCACTTCGCCCGCAGCGCCGGGCTGCGCTGCCGTTCCCGTCGATCGATGGCCTTCGCCGCCCTCGGTGCCGCTGAGGTGCTCGACGCCACCCCCGACGACCCGGCGGCCCGGGCCCTTCTTGCTGCCGTGCCGCCCGTGATAGGCGGCCCGAGCCGCAGCCCGGCATGGCCGTGGCCCGAGCCTCGCCTCGCGTATGCGAACGCCGTGCTACCGGAGGCGCTCATCGCCGCCGGGGAGCACCTCGGCGACAGGCGTTCGCTCGACGCTGGCCTGCACCTGCTGGGCTGGTTGCTCGACACCGAGACGAGGAACGATCATCTGTCGGTGACACCAGTGGGCGGCTGGACGCTCGGCGAACCACGCCCCGGCTTTGACCAGCAACCGATCGAGGTGGCTGCGTTGGCGGAGGCCTGCGCCCGCGCCCTGAGCATCACCGGCGACGTTCGATGGGCCCGAGGGCTCGAACGCGCCGTCGGCTGGTTCCTCGGCGACAACGACACCGGCTGTGCGCTCTTCAACCCTGCTACCGGTGGCGGTTATGACGGCCTGCAACGCGTCGGTCACAATGGCAACCAGGGCGCCGAGTCGACCTTGGCCATGGTCGCCACCCTGCAGCGAGCGCAGCCCCCCATACCCCGATGACGACGGCACCGATCGGGGTTCGACGCAGCGAGCATCGCCTCTGTCCCGACCCCCGTCGAGTGATCGCCAAGTTGTTCATTCCCGGCCAGGAGGGCCTGATCGAAGGGGAATCCCGCGCCGGATCGGTGATCGACAGGATCCTCGCCCTTGACGACGACCAGGCGACCGCCGCTCTTGACGAGGTCGAGACGCTCTTCGCCGGTCGACACCACGACCTGACGACGATCCTCACCGAGCACTTCGAGCTCGTCGCCCACCGGATCAATCACCTCTTGGAGCTTTCCCCGGCCCGTCGACAGCTGATAGGTGCCTACTTCACCCAGGAGTATGCCGTCGAGGCGGCCGCGCTCTGCAACCCGTCGATCGTAGCCCACCCGGATCAGACTGGGATGGGTCGCAGTGAACTCCGCTTCGTGATGAGCGTGCGAGCCATCGGCGAAGGCCACCTGTCGTCGATCGAGTTCCGCACCGGTACCGTAGACAGTGACGCCGACGTTCACCTCGACCAACCAGGGGTGCTGCTGTTCAGCGGAAGACGGGGCCAGACCCACTACCGCCGCGACCGGTTCCACCGCCTCCTGAGGGCGATCGGCGACGACGGGTCAAGCGCGTCGTTCGTTCTCGACTCGCTGCCGGACCCATTCAGCACCGACGAGCTCGACAGCGCGCTGGGGTCGCTCCACGCCCAGCTGACCACCCGCCGAGATGCAAACCAGACCATCGAACGCATCAGGCGAATCGCCGCCTCGAACTACGAGGTGACCTTTCCCGCCGTCTCTACGATCGCCGAACGCGTGCTTTCACCTGTGGCCCCGACGGAGAGCCGTGGGATGGAAGATGCCCGGTTCGTTCTCTTCCATGACGACGACGGCACCACCGCCTACTACGCCACCTACACAGCCTACGACGGCGCGCACGTCGCACCGCAGCTCCTCGCCACCTCCGACTTCCGCACCTTCACCAGCACACAGCTCACCGGACGGGCGGCGACCAACAAGGGCATGGCGCTATTCCCTCGCCGGATCGGCGGCCGCTACGTCGCCCTTTCCCGCTGGGACCGGAAGACCAACGCCGTGGTCACGTCCGACGACGCGACCGCTTGGGACGACCCCATCTCCCTACAGCGCGACTCCGAGCCGTGGGACATCGTGCAGGTCGGCAACTGTGGGTCCCCGCTCGAAACGGACGCCGGGTGGATCGTGCTCACCCACGGGGTTGGCCCGATGCGTCGTTACGTTATCGGCGCCGAGTTGCTCGACATCGACGACCCGGCTCGGGTAATCGGTTGCTTGACCGAACCACTCCTCGCCCCTGCGGACGACGAACGCGACGGCTACGTCCCTAACGTCGTCTACTCCTGCGGCGCTCTCCTGCACGGCGACAGCATCGTTCTCCCCTACGGCATCGGTGACGCCCATATCGGCGTCGCCACCGTCCCCCTCGACCAGCTCCTCGACCGGTTGACAACGGGGCCGGGACCGTCTCGGCTCGGCGACAAGGGGCAGCGCCGCATGGCCACCGAGGCGTAGAGGACGTTCTAGATAATGTCGGTGTAGGTGTGAAGTGTCGCAGAATTGTCAGTGACTTCGAGGATGAGTTGTCACCGAGCGACTCATTTGACCCTCGCTCTTCCACGGCTTGTTTAGCAGGGGGTCCGGCTCGGCCGAATTCGAGGAGCGGCTTCGCTGGCCGACTACGGGTCGTTATCGGGCGCCCGGGAAATGCCGAAGTCGTGCAGTCGCCTTCATTGCAAGGCCGAGGTTCGGAGTGCTCGCCTTGGCCGGGTGGTTTCCCAGCCGTGGGGCCCGCCGACGGCCGCCGGTTCCTGTCGCGGATGGCCCCCCATGAACGGGCAATTCACCGAGCGGCCTATAGGGACACCACCCGCCCCAGCACTCCGTTGACCAGGTGTCAGTTTCAGGAGTCGGCTGCACTTGTGTCAGAAGTCGAGTGCACCGAGCGACCTAAGCCTGCGGTTGCCGATACTCAGGGTACCGCAGGGTTAGTAGCAGGGAGCCTTGTTGGCTCACGTCGGGTGTCAGGGGGATTGGGCGATTTGTTGGTATAAGCCGTCCTCAATGTCGTCGAGTATGGCGGGCCGGCTGGTTGCAAGTCGAGCAGGTCACGGACCCGGTGGCCGTCGACTTGAACGATTCGCAGAGCCAGTGGGCGTAGGGGACGATCTGGTCGGCTCGCTCGTCGGCAGTACGCTGGTCCAGTTCCGGCCCGTCCGATGAGCTGGCCAATCGCCTCTGTCACCGCCCACGATTTGGTTTGGTCGTCGACCACTCGCAAGGAGGCCGGCGACACGACACCCCATGCGTCTTTCGTTCCCCGGCAGCGTCCCAGGTCGGGGCCGTTCTTACCTATCGTCTCGGCTTGGCGTAGGGTCGCCGGCCCGCCGGTCGCCGCGTGGTGAGGAGCGAAGCGTGGAACGCTTCGGCGACCGAGGAGCGACGTGGACATCAAGGTGCCGGACATCGACTGCCTAGCGACTTCTTCGTCTCGCGGTCGACGCCGGCACGACGGGGAAGGGTGAGGGTGTGACAAACCCAGTGCACGCAACAGACGTCCCCGCTGCCCCGCAACAACTCACCGCCAGCTCAGTCGGCGAAGCGACCTGAGCGAGTGCTTTCTGATGAAAGGCAACGAGACAGTCTGGCGATATCAGGGACTATTTGACACCCTGACCTGCGCCTTTGCCCAGTAGCCCCAACGGGATTCGAACCCGCGTTCCCACCTTGAGAGTGTGGTGTGTCTCCCCCGCTGAGCGTCATACACGCCGTTCTACTGGTCTCCAGTCCGCCTCAATCCACCTATTCCGGCCCTGGCTGCTGACAGATTGCTGACAGCGGGGCTCCAGAGGTCGCCACTTTCGACGGCCGGTCATCGGTCCGCTCGGGCAATGAACGCGTTGGCCCACGTCACGGCGTCGACGACGCCAGAGACGCGACACGTCGAACCCGAGAGGGCGACCAGGCTCAGCTGGTACAAGCAACCCCCGGGCATCCCAATGGGCCTACTATCGACCTAGACGATCGAGGTGAGAGATGGCGCTGCGCCGTGAGGCCCTAAATCCCGAGGAGTTGGCTCGGCAGAGCGCTCTAGACCGGTCTTGGGCGGCGGCACAGCAGTCATTGGTGGACCCCGAGTTCCGGGCGTGTCTGGAGGCATCCATCGAACGGGTGGCCGTCTCGGAGGCGGTCCCAATCACTGGCGGACAGTTCCTGGCTCAAACCGAGCCGTCGACGGAGTAGTGCCGCTTCGAGACATCAGCGAGTACCACTCCTGGATCGATCGAGAGTCTCCGAGCGCGTCGGCGCGGAGCGTTGCGCGAACCTTCATAGCCGAACTGGGAGACCGACCATGGCGAGCTCCGAGCGTGCCGATCGCTGAGCTTCGAACCAACCGGAGCACGAGGTCCGCACCGCCGCCTTGGAGGTCGAGGGCAAACAAGACGTCCGGGTCTGGTACCTGCACGTCTACGCCACGGGCGACGTAAGTCTTGTCACTGTCACAAATCGATAACCGCCGCCGACCTCTGACGCCAAGTCGGAACGACTATGGCGGGTTGAGGGGACCCCGTTGAGTGGTCCAGGTTCTATGCGAGTTGCTCCCGCCCTGCAGCTGTTGCCCTTTCTGTCAGCATGACGTGAGACACCTGCTGTCGTCCCCCATCCCTCAAGGGCGAGACCGGACCAGGTAGACAGCGATGACCATGCCAACACTGTTGATGCAACGCGCCCATGATGAAGCGGTGGGCGATGACGTTCCCCAGCTTCGCGACAAGCCTCGGCGACGGACCTTCACTGCTGAGTACAAGCTGAGGATCGTGGCCGAGTACGACAGGTGTGCCGGCGACGGCGACAAGGGTGCCCTGTTGCGCCGGGAGGGCCTGTACTCGTCCCATGTGGTGGAGTGGCGCCGTGCTCGTGACAACACCGCTGGTGCCGGCGGGGGCAGCTCGCGGCGGGCGAAGGCGAATCCTGACACGGCGGCGTTGGCGAAGGCGAAGGAGCGGATCGGGTCGTCTCGAGGCCGACCTGGCGAAGCACCGTCTGGCGTTGGAGATCTCGGGAAAAGCTCACGCGCTCTTGGAG
>JALZAH010000432.1 GCA_030948425.1 Actinomycetota bacterium | reverse complement strand
GCCACCAACCTTCGCCGGCCTTGTCCCCGCCGCCAGGTGACCGCCGTTTCTCGGATCCCGCCTGGGAGGACAGCGCCTGGTTCTTCGGCCAGCGCCAGGCCTACCTGGCGTGGTCGCAGTGCCTGCGCGACCTGGCCGGCGCCGCCGGGCTCGAGGGGGGCGAGGCCGACAAGGCCACCTTCGCCCTCGGACTGACGGCCGACGCCCTGGCCCCCACCAACTTCTTGTGGGGCAATCCCACCGCCCTGCGCAAGGCCTTCGAGACCAACGGCGCCAGCGCCGTGGGCGGCCTGGCCAACTTCGTCGACGACGTGGTCGACAACGGTGCCCGGCCCAGCCAGGTCGACTCGTCGACGTTCGAGGTGGGCGACAACCTGGCGTGCACGCCGGGCACGGTGGTCTTCCGCAACGACCTCATCGAGTTGATCCAGTACGCCCCGCAAACCGAGACCACTTTCGAGGTCCCTCTGCTGTTGAGCCCGCCGTGGATCAACCGCTACTACATCATGGACCTGGCCCCGGGCCGCAGCTTCGCCGAGTGGGCCGTCAACCACGGTCACACCACCTTCGCCATCAGCTACCGCAATCCCGACGCGTCGATGCGCGGGGTCGACCTCGACGACTACATGGTCCAGGGCCTCGGGGCGGCGCTCGACGCCGTCTGCGAGATCACCGGCGCCGAGCGGGTCAACGTGGCCGGCCTGTGCGTGGGCGGCACGCTGGCGGTCATGGCCGCCGCCTGGCTGGCCCAGGTGGGCGACGAGCGCATCGGGTCGCTGACGCTGCTCAACACCCTCGTCGACTTCAGCGAGCCGGGCCCCCTGACGTCGTTCACCGATGCCGACGCGGTGGCAGGCGTGGAGGAACGCATGGCCGAGAACGGCTTCCTCGACGGGCGGGAGATGGCCACCACCTTCGACCTGCTGCGGTCCAACGACCTGATCTGGAACTACGTGAGCCGCAACTGGCTCATGGGCGAGTCGCCGCCGGCGTTCGACATCCTCGCCTGGAACGGCGATGCCACCCGGGTGCCGGAGGCGACACACTCGTCCTACCTCCGGTCGCTCTATCGCGAGAACCGTCTGGCCTCCGGCACCATGACCACGGCGGGCCGACGTCTGGCCCTCGACGACATCGGCGCCGACACCTACGTCCTGGCCGCCGAAGCCGACCACATCACACCCTGGACGTCGTCCTATGCCACGACGGGCCTGATCGGTAGCCCGCTCCGGTTCGTCCTCACGTCGGCCGGTCACATCGCCGGCATCGTCAACCCGCCGGGACCGAAGCGCAAATACTGGACCAACGACGACGTGCCCTCGGAACCCGAGGCGTGGATGGCCGGTGCGATCCAGCATCAGGGCTCGTGGTGGCAGGACTGGGCCGACTGGATCGAGCCCCGGGCCGGAAGCCGTGGCCACCCCCCAGACGAACCGGGGAGCCCCACCTACCCCGTGATCGCCGATGCACCCGGCACCTATGTGCACGGGTGATCCCACTGCCCGGACAACGACCGACATCAACCGAACAAAGAGGAGACAGAAGATGAGTGACATCAAGACCGTAGGAGTAGCCGGGTCAGGGATGATGGGCTCCGGCATCGCAGAGGTGGCGGCCAAGGCCGGCTTCGAGGTGCTGGTACGGGGCCGGACCCAGTCTGCCGCCAATGCTGCGCTGGGCAGGATGGCCAAGTCGCTCGACTTCCAGGTGGACAAGGGCAAGCTGTCCACCGAGGACAGCACCGCCGCCTTCGCCCGGGTCACGGCCACGACCGAGCTCGAGCACTTCGATCGTTGCCACATCGTGGTGGAGTCCGTGGTCGAAGACCTCGGGGTGAAGAAGCAGCTGTTCGCCGAGCTCGACCGCATCTGCGGCGACGACACCATTCTCGCCACCAACACCTCGACGCTGTCCGTGAACGACATCGGCCTGGGCACCAGTCACCCAGAGCGGATCCTCGGCCTGCACTTCTTCAACCCCGCACCCCGGATGCCGATCGTCGAGCTCGTGCACACTCCCAGCACCGCGGAGGAGACCATCGACGCCGCCCGCCAGTTCGCCGCCGACTGCGGTAAGGAGGCGGTGAGGGTGAAGGACAACGCCGGCTTCATCGTCAACGCCTTGCTCTTTCCCTACCTCAACGGCGCCGTGCAGATG
>JALZAH010000423.1 GCA_030948425.1 Actinomycetota bacterium | reverse complement strand
CTGGGCATCGTCACCATCTCGGCGGCAGCCGGCTTCGCCCGCGTCTTTGCCGGCGACCGCTGGGTGACGTCGGTGTTGAGCGTGACCCTGGCCGTCCATGCCGTGTCGTGGGGCATGAGGCGCCTGCGCCTGGCTCGGTGGTGGACGCCGGTCATCGGGATCGTCACCGTTGGTCTGGTCTCGGCGTGGACGGTGGTGGGAGCCACCACCGTTCACGGCCTACCGCTGGGTGATACCTGGCGCACGGTCCACGTAGCGTTGACCAACGCACAGCGGGTTTTTCCGACCATCGTCGCCCCGGCGCCTGACCTCGTCGGGTTTCAACTCCTGGCCGCATGGGGGGTCGGGATCGTCGCCGTGGTCAGCGACTGGGCGGCATTCCGGCTCCGTTCCAGCCTCCAGTCACTGGCCCCGGGGTTCGCCCTCTTCGTGGTGTGCTGTGTGCTGGGCACGACGTCGGGTCGGACGTGGGCCGTGGCCGCCCTCGTGGCATCCATGACTGCCTTCGTGCTCGTCCACCGCAACACCGTCGGGCGGGCCGGCACCGTGTGGTTTGCCAACCGCAGGCACGGATCGCTGTCGTGGACGGTCGGCATCGGCGCCGGCCTGCTCGCCGTCGCCGCCGCAACGATCGTCGTCCCCGCCCTGGCCCCCACCGAAGGGCGGGGTATCCTCGGCTGGAGGCACGGATCGGCCGGGAACAACGGCTCCCGCTCGGTGGTCAGTCCCATCGTCGACCTGCGCACCCGGTTGGTCACCGAGGCCGCCACCCCGGTGATGACGGTCACCAGCCCCGTCTCGTCGTACTGGCGGCTCACCTCCCTCGACACCTTCACCGGCATCCAGTGGCAATCCACGAACTCCTACCTGGGCATCGGTCGCCGCCTTCCGGGAATCGGCCCCCGACCCCCCGGCACCCGCCAAGTTCCCCAGCAGTTCCACCTGCAGTCACTTGATTCCATCTGGCTGCCCGCTGCGTTCTACCCCGAAGCGGTCACCGGTGGCGGCCGGGTCACCTACGACCCGGTGTCGGGCAGCCTGCTGACCGACCGGGCGACGGCCAACGACCTGTCCTACACGGTGACCTCGCTGCAGTACCTGGCCGACCTCAACACCCATTCGCTGGAGACCGCCGTTCCGCCGCCCTCCGATGGGTCGCTCGTCCACGACGTCGCACTGCCCGCCCTGCCACCGCAGATCCACCACCTGGCCGCCCAGATCACCAAGGGGAAGACCACCGAGTACGACAAGGCCCTCGCCTTGCAGGACTTCTTCCTGGGGCCGATGTTCCGCTACAGCTTGAATCCTCCCCGAGACGGTTACGGCACCGATGCCCTGACCACGTTTCTGTTCACCACCCGCACCGGCTACTGCCAGCAGTTCGCCGGTGCCTACGCCGTGCTGGCCCGCTCCATCGGCCTGCCCACCCGCCTGGCCGTGGGGTTCACCTCCGGGGCCTCGACCGGCGGCGGGAGCTATCAGGTCACCGATGCAGACGCCCACACCTGGCCCGAGGTGTACTTCACCGGCTACGGCTGGCTGCCGTTCGAACCCACCAAGGGCGGCTTCGAGGTCCCGGGGGCCACCGGCTACACCGGCCACACCGCGGCGGCCAGCCCGAGCGTTCCGACCCCGGCCCCGACCCCCCAGGCGCCGTTGCCGGGCCCTACCCACGAACCCACCACCGTCCCCAGCGTGGGCGGCGGGCACCTGGCCGCTGACCCCCCGTCGGCGCCGTCGAGCTCCCCCACCCGGGGCGGGCATCTGTGGATCGGCCTGCTCATCGTCGCTGTCATGGCCGCCTGGCTGGCCCTGATCAGCGGCGGACGGGCCCTCCGGTGGCGACAACGACGGCGGCGGGCGACACTCCGAGACCCGGGAGGACCGGCGGAGGTCATGGCCATCTGGGCGGAGACGGAGGAGTTGCTCCACTGGTGGGGCATCCGCCGTCGGTTCTCCGAGACGTTCTCCGAACTAGCCAGGCGAGCCGGCGCCGGGCTCGGCGCCCGGACCGATCGGTCGCCGCGGTCGCAGCTCGACGCCCTGGCTGGCTGGGCCGGCGAAGCCGACTACGCGGAGGGGACCCTGGGAGCGGGCAGGGTGGACCAGGCCAGGACCGCCCATCGGGAGGTGGCCATCGCGCTTCGCCGGGCGGCGTCGGCCCGGCTCTGGCTGCGCTGGCTCGGTGACCCCCGCCTGGCGTGGCGAGGAACCCGGCGAAGCTGAACCGAGTGGCTACTGACCCTCAGCGCTCGTTGCCGAAGCGCCGGCGAATCCGCCGGCCCGTGTCGCCCAGCACATCATGGACCTTGCGCTCTTTGACCGTCTTGTTGAGTTGCTCCAGACCGTGGCGACCCATCTTGCGAAGGTTTTGGGTGAAGGCGATGGCGGAGACCACCATGATCACGAAACCGACGATGCCGAGGATCCAACTCGAAGCGAACGAAGCCAGCAGGACGGCCAGGCCGACGAAGAAGCTGACCGCCGCCCACTTGCAGTTGCGGGCCAGGTATCGGGGCAACGTCGTCTCCCCGATGCGCCGAGCCGATTGCGGGTCGGTCGTGTAGAAGCGTTGCTCGATCTGGTTGAGGATGCGCTCCTCATCTTCGGAAAGCGGCACTGTCCTGGCCTCCGTCGTCCTGCGTCACCTCGAGCAAATCCCGGGGCCGGCTTGCTGTACGCCTGCTCAAGGCGCACCACCATCTTTGCCCGGTCCTCACGCTACTGCAACGCGCTCGTTCTCCTTTTTTGCGCTGGAGCTCGTCACCCCTGGTCATCCGCGGGAACCTTTGGGTCGGGGGCCGACGGGCCCCACTGGGTGTCGCCCTGGCGCTTCAGGTGCAGCCCACCACCGCTGAGCAGAGCCGCCGGGCCCACTGCCGACTCACCGTAGCGGCGGCGGACCTCGCTGAGCGCCGCTCCCGCGGCTTCCCAGGCCTGCTCGGTCGCGGTACCGGCATGGGGGAAACGAGGGTGGGGGCCGCTCTTACCATCGAAGACCAGTTGCATCTGCTCATCGGTCCTGTCGCCGGGCTCAATCAGGTTGGAGGCGGTGACACCGAAGAGCCTGACACCGGGAGCGAGGTCGATGCCGGCCAGGATGGCGCCCGCCACCTTGGCGATGACCGGGCCCGTGTCGGTGGGTCGCGGAACCGTACGACTCCTGGTGATGGTCCGGAAGCTACCGTAGCGGACCTTGACTGTGATGGTTCGCCCGGCCATCCCGTGGCTGCGAAGACGGGCGGCCACCGCGTCGGCCATCCGGACCACCTCCGCCTCGAGCTCGTTGCGCTCGAAACGGTCGTGGGCGTAGGTCTCTTCGTGACCGATGGACTTGGCCGCCCGGTCGGCGACCACCGGGCGATCATCACGACCGTGGGCCAAGTCGTGAAGGTGCCGGCCGTGGGCCCGGCCGACGCTGCCCTCGAGCGTGGTCAGCGGCACCATGGCCAGGTCGGCGACGGTGATCACCCCCAAGCGCGACAGCCGGGCCATGGTGGCGGGGCCGACACCCCACAGGGCATCCACGCCCATGGGGTGGATGAACGCCAACTCCCCCCCGTCAGCCACGTTGACGACACCGCAACCCGGGCGCGGACCGGGATGCGAAAGGTCGAGCGAGGTAAGCGGTTTGGCCGCCCGGGAGGCCAGCTTGGCCACAAACTTCGACGGGGCCACGCCCACCGAGCAGGCCAGTCCCACCTCGGAGGCCACCCGGTCCTTGATCGTCCAGGCCATGGCCGAAGCCACGCCGAAGAGGCGGATGGCCCCGGTGACGTCGAGAAAGGCCTCGTCGAGGGAGATGCCTTCCACCAGGGGTGTGTAGTGCTCAAAGATGGCATGCAGCTGCCCGCTGATCTCTTGGTAACGCTCGAAGCGCCCGGCCACGAATACCGCCGTCGGGCACAGGCGACGAGCACGGGCAGCGGGCATGGCCGAACGCACGCCGTAGGTCCGGGCCTCGTAGCTGCATGAAGCGACCACCCCGCGCGTGCCGGTCCCTCCCACAATCAGGGGACGACCGGCGAGCGAGGGATCATCGAGGGCCTCCACCGATGCGTAGAAGGCGTCCATGTCCACGTGGAGCACGCGGCGTCCGGTCGTCTCCATCCCGTCACCCACCATGCCTCAAGGCTCGAGATGGACCCGGCGGAAGCCTTCGGCGAAGCGCACCCCGGCTCGCCGTCCGGCGTCCTCAGCCCGCTGACGGACCACGCCGCGCAGCCACTCCCCTGGATCGCCCACCTGAGAGGTGTGACAAGCGAGGGCCTCGGCCTTGACGTCGATGGTGTCGGTGATGTCGACCCAAACGTCAGGTTCGAGGGTACCGGAGAGGTACAGGGTGCGCACGGCGTGAGCCGGCCCGGCACCGGGGAAGTAGTGAGGATTACCGGCCGCCGGAGCCACGGCGTCGATCGTCGCCCATCCGAGCACGCGGTGGTCGCGGTGGTTGACGTAGTGCTGTCCGAAGAACACGGCTGTGGGATCAGAACCTATGACCGCTTCAGGGCGAACCCGACGGATCACCTCAACGAGTCGGCTGCGCAGGTCGCCGCCATCGTCGAGGTCGCCGTCGGGGTAGCAGAGCCAGTGATGGGCCCGGACGCCGAGCACGGCGCCGGCGGCTTCCACCTCCTGTCTCCGTTGCGCCGTCAGCAACACCGGGTCATCGCCCGGGTCGACCGAGCCCTTGTCGCCCTCGGCGGCGATGCACACCTCGATGACCGCCCCCGCCCGGGCCCAGGCGGCCAGGGTCCCGCCGGCAGCCACGTCGGGATCGTCTGGATGGGCGTAGACGGCCAAGACCGAAGCCGGAACCGTTGAGACGATCTCCGACACGGCGTAAGCCTACCGGTGACGTTGAGCGGACGGCGCTCCGAGCGGACCGGAGTGGAGGCGGCGACCGAGCGGTCGTCGATCGTTCGCTACGGTCGTCGATCGTGGGGCCCTCCGACCGCTCTGAAAAGCCGCGTACGCCGCTGAGCGGTGTCCGGCCCGACGGTGTCGACCCAGCCGGTGTCGACCGAGCCGGTGTCGACCGGGCCGGTGTCGACCGAGCCGGTGTCGACCGGGCCGGGGTCAGCCGGGCCGGGGTCAGCCGGGCCGGGGTCAGCCGGGCCGGGGTCAGCCGGGCCGGGG
>JALZAH010000409.1 GCA_030948425.1 Actinomycetota bacterium | reverse complement strand
AGCCCGCAGGGCGTCTCCGCTGGTGGTGGGCGCAACGACGTCGAGGGTGCTCATCGGTCCGTCTCCTGGTTGGTGTCGTCGGTCTCGATGTGGGTGCCGGTCATCTCGAGGAACACGTCGTCGAGCGTGGGGGTGCGCAGCGTGAGGTCGCGCACGTTGGCGTTGCTGGCGCTCAGGGCGACGGCGACCGGGCTGATCGCCGCCGAGCCGCTGGCGGCGGCGATCACGAGCTCGTTCCCATGAGCTTCGACGCTTCGCACCCCGTCCAGGGCCTCGATGGCCGGGCACAGGGGGGCGGCGTCGCCGTCGAGGCGGGCGATTATGACGTCTGCACCGATCGACCGCTTCAGGTCTCCCGGGGTCCCCTCGGCGACGATCCTTCCCCGGTTGATGATGCCGACCCGACCGCACAGCTCGTCGGCTTCCTCGAGGTACTGGGTCGTCAGGAAGATGGTCATGCCGAGCTGGCCGTTGAGACGCCGCACCTCGGCCCACACCGCGGCCCGGCTCACCGGGTCGAGCCCGGTGGTGGGCTCGTCGAGGAACAGGATCTCCGGGTTGTGGACCAGTGCCGCCACCAGGTCGAGGCGGCGCTTCATGCCCCCCGAGTAGGTTCCGATGGGGCGGTCGAGCGCCTCGGTCAGGTCGATCAGCTCGCCGAGCTCCTCGACCCGTCCGGCCATGGCTTCCTTGGGCAGTCCGTAGAGGAGGCCCTGCAGCCGGAGCAGCTCCCGCCCGGTCTGCTTGGGGTCGAGGGCGGCATCCTGCAGGGCGGCACCGATGTGGAGGCGGACGTCACCCGGTTGGGACCCCACGTCGTAGCCGGCCACCGTGGCGGCACCGCCGCTCGGTGCCAGGAGCGTGCACAGCACCCTGACCGTGGTGGACTTGCCCGCGCCGTTCGGGCCGAGGAACCCATAGATCTCTCCACGGCTGATCTCGAGGTCGACCCCGTCGACGGCGGCGTGGTCACCGAACCGCCGGACCAGGGACTCGGTCCGGATGGCGATGTCACCCCCGTCGGACCGTGCCACCACCTCGGCCGCTGCCCGTCCTGTCTGGATCATCGTCGCTCCTCCTGGTCGCATGCAACGAAGGGTACGATCCATTGCGGCCAGATCCTGACCGCAATGGGAGCCAATATGCGCCGATGACCAACGACCCGACCGCTCGGGCCCTGCAGCTGCTGTCGCTGCTGCAGACCCACCAGTTCTGGCCGGGCGCCGAGCTGGCCGAGCGGCTGGATGTGAGCTCCCGCACGTTGCGACGCGACGTGGACCGCCTCCGGGAGCTGGGCTACCCCGTGGACGCCACCCCCGGGGTGGCCGGGGGCTACCGGCTCGGGGCGGGGGCCCACATGCCCCCGCTGGTCCTGGACGACGACGAGGCGGTGGCCATCGCCGTAGGGCTGCGCGCCGCGGCGGGAGCGTCGGTCGACGGGATCGAGGACACCTCGGTGCGGGCCCTGGCCAAGCTCGAACAGCTCCTCCCCGACCGGCTCCGGCGCCGGGTCAGCGCCGTCCACACCAACGTGATGTCGCTCCGGTGGGGCACGCCGGGGCCGACCGTCGACTCCGAGGCGCTGGCCGTGACCGCCCAGGCGTGCCGGGACCACGAACAGCTCCGCTTCGACTACCAGCGCCGCGACGGCGACGACACCCGTCGCCTGGTCGAGCCCTGCCAGCTCGTCTCCGCCGGCAGGCGGTGGTACCTCGTCGCCTACGACGTCCGTCGGCAGGCGTGGCGCACCTTCCGCATGGACCGTCTCCGAAAGCCGGCCCCGGCCGGGATCCGCTTCGCTCCCCGGTCCCTCCCAGCGGCCGACGCCGCCACGTTCGTGGCCGAGTCGATCACCGCCCGGCCGAAGGCCCACGAAGCGACACTCATCGCCCAGGGCCCGGCGAGCGCCGTCCGCGACGCCATCCGCTGGATCGACGCCAAGGTTGACGCCGCAGGCGAACGGACCTCCAGGGTGCACCTCAAGGCCGACTCCGTCGACGATCTGGTCCTGGCGGTGGCCGTGCTCGCCCTCGCCTTCGAGGTCGACCTCACCACCTCCGACGACGTCGTCACCGGAGTCACCCAGCTGGCCGACCGCCTCCGGACCGCCTCGTCGCCGCTGCCGGTGTGCCGGTGACGGGCCTCACCCCGTCGTGT
>JALZAH010000393.1 GCA_030948425.1 Actinomycetota bacterium | reverse complement strand
ACGCGGTGCTCGACGTCGTAGTCGGACTTGGCGGCGACCGCCCCCTGAACCTTGGCCAGGACGGCCGGGCGATCGTCGGGGTGGAGCAGGGACTGGTACGTCTCGAAGGTACCGTCGAAGCCGCCGGGCGCCAGGCCGAAGGTCGCCTCGAGCTGTTCGTCCCAGCGGATCACTCCCGTGGCCATGTCCCAGCGCCACGTTCCCAGTCTCCCTGCCGCGAGGGCGAGGCGGAGGGTGTCGTCTACGAGGTGATCGAGCGGCTTCAGCACGTCGGACATCGAGCCGCTCCTCGTCCAGCCGTCGCAGGCGCCTCGATGGCCTGAGGCTCAGATCATACGACTCCAGGGACCAGTTCGGAATCCTCAAGTTCCGACGAGAACAGGCCGATGATCCCTCCGGGGGCCGGTCAGGATCGCCGCGCCCGAGGGAGAGACACAGGATGGATGCCAAACAGGTCGGCGATCTCCCCTACCTCGCCGGCCGCTTCCGCGCCGAGCGCCTGTTGAAACGGGGCCAGGGAGTCGACACCTGGCTGGCCGTGGATGAGGAGGACGGCGATCGCCCCGTGGTGCTGAAGACCGTGGCTGCCACCGGCGTGTCACCTTCGACCCGGGCCCGCCTGGAACACGAAGCTCAGGTCCTCGCTCGTCTCGAGACCCCGACGTTCCGGCCGCTCGTGGCTTGGGGTCGCCACGGTGACGCCTTGTTCCTCGTCCAGCCGTTCGTGGACGGGGTCACGTTGGAGCAGCGCCTGGCCGCGGGTTCGCTCAGCACGATCTCCGCCCTGCGGGTGGGGATCGACGTGCTCTCCGCCCTGGGAATGGCCCACGAACAGGGCGTCCTGCACCGCGACGTGAAGCCGACGAACGTCATGGTGGACAGCGGCGACCCGGTGCAACATGCCGTCCTCATCGACTTCGGCCTGGCCAAGAGCGCCGGCCTCGACCCCTCGGTGCGCGACGAGCCAGTGGGGACGGCCCGCTACCTGGCTCCCGAGGCATCCGGGCTCCTCGACGTGGACGCCGACGAGCGCGCCGATCTCTACTCCTTCGGCGTCTTGCTGTTCGAGTGCCTGGCCGGCCGACCGCCCTTCGACGGTTCGACGGTCGGTGAGGTCCTCCGCGAGCACCTCACCACCCCAGCCCCTCCGCTCCGGAGCCTGGGGGTGATGGTCCCCCGGGCCCTCGACGAGGTGGTGGCCCGCCTGCTGCGCAAGGACCCTGGCGAGCGCTACCAGTCGGCCGATGCCGTGTTGGTCGATCTCGAGCAGATCGCCGCGGGCCTGGCCCAGGGTAGGACCGACCCCCAGGTGACCGCCGGGCTCCACGATCGACGCATCGCTCTCACCGAGGCCGCCTTCGTGGGTCGGACCTCGGAGCTGGCCACTCTCACGGCACTGCTCGCCGAGGCGGGACGGGGACGGGGAGGGTTGGTGCTGGTGGAGGCCGATTCGGGCGGGGGCAAGAGCCGCCTGCTCGACGAGCTGGCTCTCGAGGTGGGCCCGGCGGCATGGACACTTCGAGGCCACGGGGTCGACCAGGCGGCCCAGCGTCCCTTCCAGCTGCTCGACGGCGTTGCTGCGGGCATCCTGGCCGCAGCCGCCCACGATCCTGCCGAGGTGGACCGCCTCCGGCGTCGACTGGAGGATCGCAGCGAATCCGTGGTCGCCGCCCTGCCCGTCCTGGGTGCGGCGCTCGGGCATTCCCAGCGTGACGAGCTCGGTCCCGAGGACTACGGCGAGGTGCGCAGCGTCGAGGCCCTGCGTGCCCTCCTCGACGCCCTCGGCGAACCCGAGCGCCCCGCCCTGGTCCTGCTCGACGACTGCCAGTGGTCCGACGGGCTCACCGCCCGTCTGCTCGCACGCTGGAACGAACGGTCGGACGGCTCGTGCCACGTGCTCGTCGTCGCCGCCTTTCGCTCCGAGGAGGTTGGTCCCAGCCATCCGCTGCGCGCCCTGCAGACGCGCGCCGCCATCACCCTCGGGCCGTTCGATCCAGCCGGTGTGCGCCTCCTCTGCACGTCGATGGCCGGGGCGCTTCCGGCCGAGGCTCTCGACGCCGTTGTCCACCTGGCCGAAGGAAGCCCGTTCATGGCCTCAGCGGTGCTGCGGGGCATGGTCGAGTCCGGGGCCCTGCGGTGGGTCGACGGCGACATGGTCGGGCCCGGCGACCAGGGCGGCCGTCGATCGCGGGAGAACGACAGCTTGCCGGCCATCGGGGGATGGCGGATCGACCCGGCGGCCATGGCTGCCGTGCAGACCTCTCGACGGGCGGCGTTGTTCCTCGTTCGCCGCTTGGAG
>JALZAH010000355.1 GCA_030948425.1 Actinomycetota bacterium | reverse complement strand
CCCGCTAGTGGCTTGGCGACGCGGGCGAGTTGGTCAAAACCATTGGCGACGCCGTCATGTTGGCAAGCCCGACTCCCGAGGCCGCACTGCGCACCATCACGGGCGTCCTGCGCAGCTGCGAGGAGATACACGGGTTCCCGCTCCCCCGAGCGGGCGCGCACCACGGCCCGGCCATTGCCCGCCACGGTGACTGGCTCGGCGGCTCGGTCAACCTGGCGGCCCGGGGACTGGCCACGCCAGTGGCGGCCAGTTCCTCGCAACTGCCGGCGTAGCCGACGTCGCCCAGGAGCTGTCTATCGATGTCGTCACTCTCGGAGCGCACCGGCTCCGCAACATCTCCGAGCCGGTGGAACTCTTCGAGATCCGCGCCACCGCGACTTGCCTGACCGGCGGGGTTGACCCAGTGTGTCGGATGCGAGTCGACCGAGAGCATGTCGCCGGCATTCTGTCCCATCAGGGGCAGAGGTTCCGGTTCTGCTCACTGGCCTGCGCCGGTGCCTTCGCCGCAGGCCCCGACCGGTATCTGAACCCTCCGGCCCAGGGAGGCTGAGCTTTGCCAACCATGTCACTCGTGGAGCGGGCCTTTTGTCGCAGCGCCGGATGGAGCGCTTTCACCCGGACGAGGGTGCTTCCCTGGGCGCTCCAGGGCGTACGGCCCGCAGGCCGGGTCCTCGAGATCGGCGCCGGGAGCGCTGCCATGGCTGCCGCCATGGTCGAGACTCACCCTGACATCACCCTGACCGTCACCGACTATGACCCCTCCATGGTCGGCGCCGCCCGCCGACGCCTCAGGGACTTCGAACAGGTGAACGTGCGCCAAGCCGACGCCACCGACCTGCCCTTCGACGACGACACCTTCGACACCGTCGTCTCGTTCATCATGCTCCACCATGTCGGGGCTTGGGAGCTCGCCCTAGCCGAGGCAGTGCGAGTCCTGCGCTCAGGCGGAACGCTGGTCGGCTACGACCTTCTGGCCTCCTGGCCAGCCAAGACCATTCACCAGCTCGAGGGGGCCGAACATCGCCTCATTGTCCTCTCCGATCTGCGCTCAACCTTTTCGGATCTGCCGGTCACTGACGTCACTGTCCGGCGTGGCTTGGGCGGCATCGTCGCCCGATTTCACGCCCGCACCCGATGATCTCCCCGGCTCCCACACCGCTGCAGCTCAGTCCACTTCGCCAGTGGAGTTGTCGTCGGGGGAGCCGCCCATCATGGCGAGCATCGCCCCACCGTGCCGGTTCGAAGGAACCGTATGACGAGCACGGCGGTCAAGACGAGAGCGACGATGTTGAGGTAGGTGTCGCTGTTGAGCGAGATGTGGGGGCTGATCGCTTTGGCTTCGGGTCGTGGGGATAAGGCCCAGTGCGGCGAAAGCGAGCTCGATGGTGTAGCCGGCGGCGACCATGGTGGCACAAAAGAGAGCGAAGTGTTCGGGTTCCACCCGTGGTGTGTTTTCTGGATCGGCCCGACATCTCCTCGGGTCAGGCGCTGACGGGGGTGATCCGCACCGGCCGTGCCCCTCGCAACTACCAATTGTAGTTATATGATCTCCGGTGGCACCGTGGCAGGCTTCAGAGCCCTGCCGACGGGAGGGCGACGCGGAGAGTACGCGTATCCCACAGCGAGTGAGCAGGGAGAAATGGCTCCAGGACAGGACCAACCAACACAGTCCGCTCTCACTTGGGCGACGACGGTGCTGTCGCGGCGGCGGGCATTGTCGCTCGCCGGATTGGCCGCCGTCGGCGTGGCAGCAGCAGCGTGTGGCGCAAGCGGTTCGAACCGAGTAGGCGCAGGATCCTCCGCCGTCGCGCAGTACGCCGAGATGCAGCGTCGCCGTCTGGCGACCGGGCGCACGATCACCCATACGCTGACCGCCGCCCCCGGACATGCCGACATCGGCGGCGTCACAAGCGCTGCCTGGCTCTACGACGGCTCGCTTCCAGGACCGATGCTGCGCGGAGCGGTGGGCGACCGGATGAAACTCACCGTCCGCAACCAGCTACCCGAGTCGACCACGGTCCACTGGCACGGGGTGAGGGTTCCCAACGACATGGACGGGGTCCCCAATGTCACCCAGACCCCGTTCAAGCCAGGCGCAGAGTTCACCTACGATTTCTTGTTGCCCGACGCCGGGACCTACTGGTATCACTCGCATGGCGAGTTGCAGCGCGGCAGAGGGCTCTACGGTGCGTTGCTCGTCGATGATCCCCATGACGCGGGAGATTACGACACCGAGTTCACCGTGGTGCTTTCTGACTGGCTGATCAACCGGACACCCCGCCAGGTCTACGACGGTCTCAAGGGCGGGAAGATGGGCGGTATGGCATCCGGTTCCATGGGTGGCATGGGATCCATGAGCGGGCTCAAGTCGTCGGTGCTGGGCGGCGATGCCGGCGACGTGACGTACCCGGTCTACCTGATAAATGGTCGCCAACCTGCCGCGCCGGTGACGTTCACCGCCAAGCCCGGCCAGCGTGCCCGCATCCGGCTGATCAACGCTGCGGACGACACCACATTCCGCGTGGCGTTGGGCGGGCACCAGCTGGAAGTCATCCAATCCGACGGGCGCGCCGTGTCATCAGTGACCGGCGATGCGTTACTCATCGGCATGGGGGAACGCTACGACGCGATCGTCACCATGGCCGACGGGGTATTCCCGCTGGTCGCTTCCGCAGAGGGGAAGGCTGCGCAGGCGTTTGCGGTGGTTAGCACCGGCTCGGGCTCAGCCCCCGATCCGGGGGCCGTCCCGAGAGAGTTGGGCGGCCGGGTGCTGACTGTTGCCGACCTGCAGGCCGCCGAGCAGCAACGGCTACCAGCCCGCAAACTCGATGTCATGATGACCGGGAACCTCAATGGTGGGATGGACCGCTACACCTGGACAATCAACGGACACCCCTACCCCGACAACAACCCATTCGTTGTTCGACAAGGAAACCGAGCCCGGTTGACCTTCACGAACCGGACCACGATGTATCACCCGATGCACCTCCACGGACACACGTTTCAAATCGCCCGACCCGACGGCAGTGGTCCCCGCAAGGACACCACGCTGGTGTTGCCCCGACAAAGCGTGAGCTTGGACTTCGAGACCGACAATCCGGGCCAGTGGTTCACTCACTGCCACAACGAGTACCACATGACCGCAGGAATGGCCACGGTTCTCTCCTACCACACCCAATGACGTTGGCAAGGAGTGTCAGGACGCAGCTCCTCTCGGGCGAGCGAAGCAGCGAAGCTGAGGCTGTGTCCAGCCCATGGGGGTGTCTCCGGTGGTCCCAGGGCGATTCACAAGACTGCGGGTGCGTGCACCGGAACGGGGTCAGACAGCGGGCCGCCGACAACGCCCGTCCCTAGCTTGGTGGGTGCAGCCCGTACTGTCCGCTCAGGTTGGTGACGATCACTGCGTCGAGCACGTCGAGCAGGGCCCGGGCGGGAGCGCTCGGTCGGCCACGGCGCCTGACCATTACCCCGACCCGGCGGGGAGGCAGACCGTCCACTCTGATGGTGGCGAAGTTGCCCCCCACCTCGGTGGTGCCCGTGGCCGGAAGGATGGCCGGACCGTAGCCCCGGAAGCACAGGGAGGCCATGAGCCGCACGCCGTCGATCTCCGCCTTGGCGACCAGGGTGACCCCGGCGGCGCGGGCGGCCCCGTCGATCTCGTCGCGGAACGCGGTGCCCGACGCCGGAAGCAGGAGATGGCGCCCGTCGAGGTCGCCCATGGTGATCCGGTCCCGGCCGGCCAGGGGATCGTCGAAGGGGACGACCATGAGCAGATCCTCGTCGAAGAGCGCCCGCTCGCTCAGGTCGGGGCTGGTCCTGGGCAGGTTGACCACGGTCATGTCGAGTGCCCCACTGACCAGCCGGGGCTCGAGGGTGGCCGAGGTCCCGTCGGCGATGACCACGAGGACCCGAGGATGGTGCTCAGCGAGGCCGTCGACCAGAAGGGGACCGAGCCACTGAGCGGTGGTACCGATCATGCCCAGGCTGACCGGCCCGGCGACCTCGCTGCGCATGGCGGCCACGTCGGACACCGCAGCATCGAGCTCGGCGGCGATGCGCCGGGCCCGTTCGACGACGGCCGCACCTTCCTCGGTCAAGAGCCCACCTTGGCGGTCCACCAGTTGGACGCCGAGCTCGCCCTCCAGGCGGGCGACGTGACTGGACACGTTCGACTGCACGGTGTGGAGGGCGGCGGCGGCGGCCGAGAAGCTGCCCTGATCGGCGATGGCCACCAGGGCCTGGAGCTGGCGCAGGTCCATCACTACGAGAGATAGCACATATCGTTCAACCGGCGGTCACGGCCACCACGGCGCCGGCCGCCATGACCAGGCCGATGAGCTGACTCCGAGTGGAGCGTTCGTGGAGGACGGCCTGGGCCAGCAGCACCGTGGCCGCCGGGTAGAGAGCGGCAAGGACGGCGACCACGACGAGGAGGCCCTGGCGGGTGGCCAGGAGGTACAGCGCAGAAGCGGCACCGGCGGACACTCCGGCGGCGACGGCCGGCAGGTCGGTGGAGGAGGGTCGGTCGGTGACGGTCGGAGTGGGGGTAGGCGACTCGCGGGCCAGGAACCGGGCTCCGAAGAACCCGACGATGACCAGGGTGGAGACAACGCCGCTCGCTGCACTTGGCCACAGGCCGTCGCCGGCGCCGGCCTGGGAAAGGGCCAGGAAGAAACCACCGAAGCCGACGCCGGCCAGGGCACCGTCTGCGACGCTGGCCACATGGTCGGCGCGCTCGGGCCGGCCGCCGGCGGGGGCTTCGGTCGACGAGGCTGCCGGGTTCTCCCCTCGGGCGATCAGGTACACGGCCGGCAGGATGAGAGCGACGCCGGCCAGGGTGATCACCGACGGTCGTTCGCCGAGGATCAGGCCGGCCAAGGCCGGGATGACGGCGCTACCCACGCCGGAGATGGGCCCGACGACGCTCATCTGGCCACGGCCCAGCCCCCGGTACAACGCCAGCGTCCCCATGCCGGCGCCCACACCGCTGAGGCCGCCCCACAACACCCCCTCGATCGTCAGGTGACCACCGACCACAGAGGCGACGAGAAGGACCGCCAGCATGGCCGCCACCTGGGCGATGATCGCCGCTCGCATGAAAGAGGCGCGCCGCGACGCCACACCGCCGAGGAAGTCCGAGGCGCCGTAGCTGACGGCGCTCAGCAGAGCCAGGATGACCGCGGTCACGCGGCGATGGCTGTCATGGACCGGTCTGGATGGCGATGGCGATGGCTTTGCGTATCCGGGTTTCGCTGACCGGGCCAGGCGTGCCGAGGGACTGGGCCCAAAAGCTGACGCGCAGCTCCTCGATCATCCACCGGATGGCGTCGACGGAGGCGGGGCCGGTCACGCCACGGGCCTCGCCCTGCAGGCGCAGAATGGTGAGCATCCGCCTCTGGTCCCTGGTGGGATCGGTGGCCACGGTCTCCAGCCGGCGCTGCGCTGCCCACAGGTAACGGGTGATGTCACCGAGGCGGGAGGCGCCCCCCTCGGTGACGAAACCGGGACGGACCAGGGCGGCCACCTGACGGCGCACGTCGGTGAGCGACGGCTGGAGGGCCGGACCGCCGTCGCCCAGGGCGTGCAGGCGGGCGCTGACCGCAGCAGCCGCAGTTAGGACCCGGCTCAGGTCGGTGCCGATCTCGGCGGTGGCGGCGGGCAGGTCGGCGCGCACGGCGTGGCGCAGAGCAGCGAACTCCGTTGCTGTTCGCACGGGCCCGCCGTGGTCGCCCAGCACCCGGTTGACGGCGGCGCTGACAACGTCGTCGGCCAGGGCGGACACGTCACCGCCGGGGGCGGCCAGCAGGGCGAGAGCGGCGGCGTCGTGGTGGCGCCCGGGCCCACCCGGCGATCGCAGCTGCCGGATCAGGCGGCCGGCAGGGGAGGGGAGGGTGAGCAGGAGAAGTCGCCGGGTTCCCGCCCACATGGCCCGCCGGGCGTCGTCGGCCCGGTCGAGGACAGCAATGGCCACCGAGGTGTGGTGGTCGACCAGGGTGACGTAGGCGGAAACGGTGTGCCCCGACCACGAGCGCCCCACCGTCTCGGGCAGGTCACCGAAGTCCCACTCGGTGATCCCGCTCCGGACCAGATGGCGGGCGCCGTCGATGACCACCCGGCGCAGGCGGGCATCGAGGCTGGAGCGCAGCGCCCCGAGGTCATTCCCCGAAGCCAAGGGCCGCCCCATGCGATCGGTGATGACGAGGTGCACCTGCAGATGGGTGGGGACGGAGGCCGGTGAGAAGTCAGACGCCCTGATCGGTTCTCCCGTCATCCCGGTCAGCACCGACGCCAGCGCCGCAACCAGGGGACCATCCCCGGGCTTGGCCTGGTCAGCGAAGGCCTCGGCGAAGGTCGGGGCGGGTACCACGTGCCGGCGCAGCACCTTGGGCAGGGTGCGTATGAGGGCGATGACGAGCTCGCGGCGGAGGCCGGGGACCTGCCAGTCGAGCCCAGCGCCGTCGACCCCGTCGAGCACGGACAGGGGGACGGCCACGGTGACGCCGTCATCGGGTTCTCCGGGCTGCCAGCGGTAGGAGACAGCGAGGTCGGTGTGGCCCTGGCGCCAACGGTCCGGGAAGTCGTCGGGATCGAGGTCGGAGCCTTGCGGTCCGGCGACCATCTCGGGAGTCAAGGTGAGCAGATCCGGTTCTCGCCCCCGGGTGCGGCGCCACCACGAGTCGAAGTGCCTCCCGGAGACGACCTCGCCGGGAAGGTGCTGATCGTAGAAGTCGAAGAGGAACCCGTCGCCGGTGCCAATCACGGAGCGGCGCCGGGCCCGGACCTCGTCGAGGACAGCCCGGTTGGCGGCGACGAGCTCGGGAGCGCCACCCCAGTTGCCCTCGGCCAGACCCTGCTCCATGAACAGATCCCGGGCGTCGCCCGGATCGATCCGGGCATAGGGGACCTGGCGGCCGGCGACGATCGGCACCCCGTAGAGGGTTACCCGCTCGGTGACCGCCGACGAACCCCGCGCTGCGTCCCAGGTGGCCTCCCCGTAGCTGCGCTTGACCAGGTGGGACCCGGCCCGCTCCACCCACTCGGGTTTGATCTGGGCCACGTTGCGCGCCCACAACCGGTTGGTCTCGACCAGCTCGCCGGCCATGACCCAGCGGGGCGGTTTCTTGGCCAGGACCGAGCCGGGGGCGATCACGAACCGGGCGGCCCGGGCGCCCAGGAAGTCGCGGGCCTCCCCTTCCCTGACCCCGATCTGGGACAACAGCCCGGCCAGCAACGAGCGGTGGATGGCATCGACGGTGGCCGCCTGACGGTTGGTCCGCACCTGCTGATCGCGCAGCACATGGCGGATCTGAGCCACGATGTCCTGCCACTCGCGGACGCGGAGATGGTTGAGGAACTCCGCCCGGCAACGCTTGCGAAACTGGTTGGCCGACAACGCTCGTTGCGTCTCGGTCAGGTAGGTCCACAGGTTGAGCAGGGCGACGAAGTCCGAGTGGGGATCGGCAAAGCGGGCATGGGACTCGGCGGCGGCGCCGGCCTTGTCGGTAGGCCGCTCACGGGGATCCTGGATGGACAGGGCGGCGGCGATGACGGTCACCTCGCGCAGGGCGTCGTTGGACTCCGCCTCGATGACCATCCGGCCCAGGCGGGGATCGACGGGGAGACGCGACAGGCGCCGACCGATACCGGTGAGTCGCAACCCGGCTTCGCGGCCGCCCGTGGCCAGGGCACCCAGCTCGCTGAGCAAGGCCACGCCGTCGGCGACGGCGCGGTGGTCGGGCGGGTCGACGAACCCGAAGGCGGCGATGTCACCCAGGCCGATGGCGGTCATGGCCAGGATGACCGACGCCAGGTTGGTCCGCAGGATCTCCGGCTCGGTGAACGGGGGGCGGCCCTCGAAGTCCTCCTCGCCGTAGAGGCGGATGCAGATGCCGGGCGCCACCCGTCCGCAGCGTCCCGCCCGCTGGTTGGCGGACGCTTGGGAAATGGCCTCGATGGGCAACCGCTGCACCTTGGTGCGACGGCTGTAGCGGCTGATGCGGGCCGTGCCCGGATCGACGACGTAACGGATGCCGGGGACGGTCAGCGATGTCTCGGCCACGTTGGTGGCCAACACGACGCGCCGACCGGAATGGGGTTGGAAGACCCGGTGCTGATCGCTCGCCGACAGCCGGGCGTAGAGCGCCACGATCTCCGGTTCCCGACCGGGTGGGGCGCGCCGGTCGAGGCCATCGGCGGAGGCCAGGGCATCGGCGGTGTCGCGGATCTCCCGTTCGCCGGAGAGGAACACCAAGATGTCGCCCGGCCCCTCCTGGCACAGCTCGGCGACGGCCTCGGTGATGGCCTGGGTCTGGTCCCGCCCGCGCTCGCCGTCGTCCACCGGGCGGTAGCGGACCTCCACGGGGTAGCTGCGACCCGATACCTCCACCACGGGAGCGTTGCCGAAGTGAGCCGAGAACCGGGCGGTGTCAATGGTCGCCGAGGTGATGATGACCTTGAGGTCGGGGCGACAAGGCAGGAGCCCTTTGATGTAGCCCAGCAGGAAATCGATGTTGAGTGACCGCTCATGGGCCTCGTCGATGATCAGGGTGTCATAGGCCCGCAACTGACGGTCGCGCTGGATCTCCGCCAACAGGATGCCGTCGGTCATGACCTTGACCAGGGTGGTGTCGCTGACCTGGTCGGTGAAGCGAACCTTGTAGCCGACGGCGCCGCCCAGAGCGATGTCCAACTCGGCGGCGATCCGCTCGGCCACCGTCCTGGCGGCCAACCGGCGGGGCTGGGTGTGACCGATGGTGCCGGTGATGCCCCGGCCCAGCTCCAGACAGATCTTGGGGAGCTGCGTGGTCTTCCCAGAGCCTGTCTCGCCGGCGACGATGACCACCTGGTGGGCGGCGATGGCCTCGGCGATGTCATGGCGACGCTCGGTGACCGGCAGTCCTTCGCCGTAGCGGAGGGTGGGCAGTGCTGCCCGCCTGGAGGCGTCACGGGCGGCACGCACGGCGTTCCGCTGCGGTGGAGGCGTCATGGGCGGTCGCTCGATGTCAGGTCGGTCTGGTGCGGACGGGTACAGGGGGTAGGGCTAGCCTGGCCGGCAATGGGGACTGCTGCAGCGTTCTTCGATCTCGACCGGACCTTGCTGACCACGTCGAGCACGCCGGCGTTCAACCAGGCGATGTTCGAGACCGGTCTGCTTTCGAAGGCCGGCTTCCCCGGTCAAGGCATGATGATGCGATTCTACGAGCTGGCCGGCGAAACCCTGCCGTCCATGGCCCTGGCCCGGGCCGCAGCACCGGCGTCACGCGGAAAAGCCGTATCAGAGATCGCCGACGCCGCCCGCCTGGGCGCCGAGCTCCTCGAGCCCCAGATCGCCCCCTTCGCCCGTCATCTCCTCGATAGCCACCGCGATGCCGGGCGTCGCTTGGTGCTGGCCACCACCACGCCGTGCGACCTGGTCCGCCCCCTGGCCGAGAAGCTGGGCTTCGACGATGTCGTCGGCACCCGATACGCCTCGAAGGAGGATGCCTACGGCGTGCTTCGCTACACCGGCCGCCTGGACGGTCAGTTCTGTTGGTCCGTGGGCAAGCTGCTGGCCGTCCGGCGTTGGGCCGGCGACCACGACGTCGACCTCAAGTCGAGCTACGCCTACTCCGACAGCGTCTACGACCTGCCCCTGTTGGGGGCCGTCGGTCATCCCACTGTGGTGAACCCCGACTACCGCCTGCTGCCCGCGGCCATGCTGCGGCGCTGGCCGATCGTCCATCTCGACGCGCCCGCCGGGGTGCCCAAGCTCTTCGGCCTCGAGCTGCTCGACCTGGTCCGGTTGCTCTTCCCCCGAAGCGCCTTCCCCTACGCCCGCTTCGACATCTCCGGGGTGGAGCACATCCCCCGACGGGGCGGGGTGATCGTGGTTGCCAACCACCGCAGCTACTTCGATCCCATCGCCATCTCCATGGCCCTCTTCGACGCCGGACGTCACCCCCGCTTCATGGGCAAGAAGGAGGTGTTCGATGCGCCGGTCATCGGCCCCCTGGCCCGGGCCTTCGGCGGGATCATGGTCGACCGTGACTCCAACACTGGAAGTGGTGCCGCCTTCGACGACGCCAGGACCTCCCTGGAGGGCGGCGAGGCGGTGCTGATCCTGCCGCAGGCCACCATCCCTCGCGGTGAAGCATTCTTCGACCCGAAGCTGAAGGGAAGATCCGGCGCCGCTCGCCTGGCGGCGGCCACCGGCGCACCGGTCATCCCCGTCGGGGTGTGGGGGAGCGAACATGTGTGGCCCCGCTCCTCGCGCCTGCCGAACGTGACCAAGCTGCTCTCCCCTCCGACAGTCACCGTCCGCGTCGGTGCCCGGGTCTCCGACCTGGGCGGGAAGGACGCCGCCGCCGACACCCGGCGCGTCATGGAGGCCATCACCGCCCTGCTTCCCGCAGAGGCCCGGATACGCCTCTTCCCCACAGCCGACGAGGTGGCCAGGGCCATGCCTCCCGGTGCCTTGGGCACATTCCCGCCGGTGCTGAGCCTGGTGCCAGGCCGCACGGTACGGCGGGGTGGTAGGGCCAGGAGATCTCTCGTCGCCGCCGTCATGGTGGTGGTGGCCGCTGCCCCCGCTTGCGGTGGGAACGGGAGCGGTAAGGCGGCGCCGCCGAGCATCGACCGGACGGGGTCGGGCCGCGGGGCACCGGGCGGGGGGGAGGTGGGCACGGCACCTGCTGCCGTGACGGCTCCGTTCGCTGCCCTCCCGTCCGGCACCGCTTCGTCCGGCACCGCTCCGTCCGTCGCCGTCCCGAGGCCGACGGTCCTCACGCCACCGGTCACCAGGGCGCCGGCGCCTATCACGGCGCAAGGCCCCCATGGTGGTCCCGGCACCTTCGGTCCGACGGCCGGCGGGCCTCTCACCAACAAGGTGGTGGTCATCGATCCTGGGCACAACGGCAGAAACGGTGATGCTCCGACGGTGATCAACGCTCCGATATTCAACGGGCGCAGCACGGAGAGCTGTGACACGGTCGGCGCCGAGACCAACGGTGGTTACCCGGAGGCGGCCTTCAATTTTGCCGTGTCCGTCGATCTGGCCAACGAGTTGCGAGCGGCGGGAGCGACGGTGGTGTTGACCAGGACATCCGACGCCGGTGTCGGCCCCTGTGTCACTGAGCGGGCGGCCATCGGCAACCGGGCCGCTGCCAACGCCGCCGTGTCCATCCATGCCGATGGGGGACCATCCGACGGGCGAGGTTTCGCTGTCCTCGAACCGGTGGCCGACGGTCCCAACGACGCCATCGTCAGACCCTCGGCGGTCCTCGGTGGCGACCTGCGGGACGCCTTCGAAGCCGGGTCCGGTGAGCCGGTCAGCAGCTACGACGGCACTGACGGCGTGGCACCCCGTGACGATCTGGGCGGCACCAACCTCTCCACCGTGCCCAAGGTCTTCCTGGAGTGCGCCAACATGCGCAGCGCCATCGACGCCGGGCTGCTCATGTCGCCGACCTGGCAGGCCAAGGCAGCCAGCGCCATCGCTCGAGGATTGGCCACCTTTCTCGCCGGTCGCTGACCGACGCCCTCACAGCTGGCGAGATTGATTGAGCCGCTGGGGCCCCCCGGGACCGACCCGGTTCGGCGACCTACCCGGTCCGGGACCAGCGCCTCGACAACGTGGCGGTCAACCCGGGGGCCTCGGACACGTCAGCGTCGGCGTAGGGCCCGAGCACGGTGATGGAAACCTCGCCGTCGGCTACCGCACCGCCGTCGGTGTGGGGCCCGAGGATCGACGGTTCCCCCCAGACCATGTCGATGCGAAAGGCGCCGGTGTGGCCAGGCTTGGGTCGCAGCGTGGCAGATGCCAAGGCCCGGGCGGGGTGGGTGGCGAGGGTGGTGGAACGCCAGTGCTGCAGCCGGTCGAGCTCCACGTTGGGCACATTGATGTTGACGACGATGGGACCCACCGGCGGCGCAGCCACCAAGCCGGCGACCACCGTTCCAGCCACGCTGGCCGCCGTCTCCCAGTGCTGACCAACGACGAGGTCCTCCTCGCCCTGGCCCTCCACCGATGGGCCGCCGACGGCCTGGCTGACGGCCACCCCGGTGACGTTCCGACAGCGGGCGGTGACGGCGGCCCCGACGGTGCCCGAGTGGTAGACGGCTCGGCCGATGTTCTCGCCCGGGTTGATTCCGGCTACCACCAGGTCGAAGGGGTCACCGAAGGCGCCCATGATGGCGAACATCACACAGAGCCCCGGCGGTCCACTTACCGCCCAGACCTCGTCTATCCCCTCCACCCTGGCCCGTTGAGCCTCGGGACGGATCAAGTGGAGCGGCCCGAGCGCAGCGGAGGCCCCCGAGTACTCCCGGTCAGGGGCAATCACGACAACGTCACCGTGTTGTCCCATCTCGCGGGCGAGGACATGGAGGCCCTCGGAGTCGATACCGTCATCGTTGGTCACCAGGATGCGGGGCACAGGCCATGGTGACCGAACGGCGCGCTCGAAGCGGAGCGGCCAATGCCCCATTGCTCCATCCGCGCTGCGTCGTAAGGCCCGCCGCTAGGGTCACGATCGTTGTCTGGTAGACGAGCCTCGTCAGTTAGGGAGAACGCCGTGAGCGAAGGCGAACCGCCTCAGGATCCAGCTCCTCGGCCCCCGGAGCCACCGTCGTGGCAGCAAGGGGCTCCGCCGCCACCGCCACCACCACCACCACCACCACCACCTCCTCC